>JAFGOE010000105.1 GCA_016926625.1 Candidatus Zhuqueibacterota bacterium | reverse complement strand
CAAGAGCGCTAAAATCAAACGTTATCTCTTCCCAGGCATTGATCACCGTATTGGGCACTTTCAGTTCAGTAACCGTGCCGGTTCCGCCTTCCACTTTAAAACCGACGTTGCTGATTACTGGTTTGTGAACCATGATCTTCACCGTGGAATTGGTCGCATCAAAGGTAAACTCACCATCACCGTTGGTAAAGCATAAAGCCCAGTTCATTCCGTCCTGTCGAGCCGTAAATTTGGCCACAGTCGCGGAAGTATTGGGCTCGCTCATATCCGGATTGGCGATGAATTCAAGCGGCGGATTGTCCGCATTTTCAACCACTGTCCAGTCCCAACCCGTTCCATCTTCAGCCGATTCAAATCCGATGGTATGAGTGCTCTGTGCAAACGATAAACCACTTATCGATAGGGTAAAGACGATAGCAAATAAAATAGTAATTCGTTGTTTCATTTTTCCTCCAAAAAAAATTAGTTTATAAAACGTTTATTATCTTAAATAACGATTGTGTACTTTAACCTCCTTCCATGAATTTAATAAATTAATTTATTATGAATTTTACTCTGCTTGACTTTTTAAATAATTCAGAAATGACGCTTTCGGTGTCCGGTCAGCATAGAAAACACCCCAATGCTTTTCGATCACGTTGGGTTCTGAAGACTCCCCGCCTCCTTTCCAGGGTTCATCAAAAGCCTCGAACAGAAACGTCGTTACCCTGTTGTTGTTCACCCAATCGTTGTGCAGCAGAAGGTATTTTTCCTGCGCAGCCAGCCCTATCTCCCCTTTTATCAGGGTGCCCTCTTCTCCCGGCCCTTTTTTATCCGCGTTGTATTCCGTTGCCCAGCCGGTCTCACCCAGCACAATCTGCATATCCGGATATTGGTCCACAATGTCTTTAAAGGTACTGTCCATCCAGTCAATGGCCGTACGGAGCGTCTGACCATTCCAGAGGGGATAAATGTGTGTGACAATAAAATCAACCTCATCTGCCACCGCTGCAGCTTCCGGCTTATTCCAGAAATTGTAATCATCCGCCGTGGTGACGGGTTGATCGGTATACCTTCTGATCGTTCGAATGTAGTTAATCAGATAGTGCACATCCATTTTATGCCATGACCAGTACACCTGTGTTTCATTACCAACATTGATTGCAATGACAATGTCTTTGAACCGGTTCGCCAGTTCAATTCCGCGCAAAACATTCTCTATGTTCACGTTTTTTTGCTCAGGATGGTCTGTTTCGTTCGCCAGCCAGATGCCGAGCATCATTCGGACAGGCAGCTTGTGCTCACTTATTACCTTTAGAATGCGTTCCGTATCGTCATCTGCATTGTAAACGCGTATCAAGTTCCAGTATTTCTGGACAATGGTCAGGTCTTGCAAAATCTCTTCTTCGCTCGGTCCGCGCTTTCCCGGTTCCTGACCACTCCGGTAGCATCCGTAGGAAACCGCGTTTCCAATCCATTTGCCAGACAAATAGGGATCAAATTTTCGTTGTGCAAAGGGTTCCATCCGTTCCTGGATCCGATCCGATTCAAGACCCTCCCTGAGCGTTTCTATTGGTATCGCCTTCTCCTTCTTTCCCAATTTTGCTCCATCCTTATTCTTTGCCAGTACGATTAATAACACAACCAGAAATAATAAAACACATGAATAAAGTATAATTTTTTTCATTTTTCACCTTGCGAGCCGGATTTATCATCACATCGTAACTTAATGTTCACGAGTTATGCGATTAGTGTTTTTATTTACTCTCTGAAACATGTTTATTTGACGAATGAATTCGTCACTACAAGTTTTTTAGTACAACCTCAAATTGTAATTTTATTCACTCTCTAGAACATGTTTATTTGACGAATGAATTCGTCACTACAAAGTTAACTTTTGATAATGACCTGCACGGTTTGTACTGAATTGGCGGCGATAGTGATCGGAGCATACTGCGCACCAATTTGTAAATTGTATTGGATTGATTCCTTCGTTGTATTCAGCAATTGCACACTCAACAGATTTTTGTCGTTTACGGTTGCACAGACATGCAACGCATCATCATCCAGCTCATCCACATGTTTATGTGTCTGCACAGCCCGGTCGCCGGGACGGATGGTCTTGCTGATTTGTGACAATACATAAAAAACTGGAGTGTAATAGATATCCTTCGTGTCGGTATTAATCATGATCGGTGCACCGCAATAATTGCCCACATGGTTCGGCCCGCCATGATGGTCTAACACCAGATTCCAATCGATCCAACCCTGCAGCCAATGGTCGATACCGACGATGATGTCTCTCGCATAACGATGGACTGGTGTATATACCGGATGATTATCGCTGTTATCCGCCCATGGTGCGGTGTAAGCCCAGTCGGTCGCGTTTGGATTCCACCAAAAGGCATCATTGTTGAACCAATCTGACTCCTGGAACTTTACCGGATCGGCTATCCCTGCTGGCGCTTTTTTACCCAGATCATCGATACAGCCCTCGGTATGAATAATGGCAAACTCCGGGAATTTCTCATGCACGGAATCAAACACATCTTCAAATACCTTAAACGTGCTCGCGTACCAGTGCACAGCGGTGCCATACACGAAGCGTTTCGTTTCCGAATCACCCAATATCACATCGGTCCAGTGCTGCAAACCATCGCGATTCTGATCGTAAATGAGCAGTTTGGTGTCGGCGTGTTCACTCGATTTCAGTTTTGGCCCTAAATACTTTTTAATAAAATCGTTCTGACTCTCCGGCGTAAAATGCATGCTTTCCCAACTGCCATTATTCCCGTGCGGTTCATTCACCGGAGTGATTCCCCAGATGTCCACTCCTTCTTTTTTACAGGCATCCAGGTATTTAAGCAGGTAATCCGCATAGGTCTCAACATATTTCTCTTTCAGCGAACCGCCAGTCCCCTGGTAATTGTTTTTCTCCGAGCCCGGAATATACCACGCCTCAATATCCTTCATCCATTTAGGCGCAGTCCACGCGGACGATACGATTCGTAACTCCCTGTCCGCCTGGCCGGCCTTCACTGCCAGCGCTTCCTTGATCATCGGCAGTAAGTCGTAATTCTCATCAACAATCCCTGGATACTGTTTTTTATTAAAACCTGCCCTATCCGGTGCCAATGAAAAACACTCTAGATGAACATCATCGGCTTTATCCGCCAGAGAATATTTTCCTTCAACGCAAAAATCGCACGCGCCGATATGAGTTCTGGTTAACGAAAAATTTGCACCGCTCTCTCCAAACGCGTCCTTCATGATCTGCCATCGTTTATCCTTGTCCAGATGAGCCAACACAAAGGCAGATGATTCTGTAAATGAGGATCCAATGCCATCCATCGTCTGTTTCACGATCTCCGGTTTAATCTGAACGACCGTACCCTCTGCCTTGCCCTGCCTGAATGGTACATTGTCCTTCTGGGCGATCTTGTCACCCTCCTCCGAGGTCACCAAAATGAGCGAGGTGGCTTTCAGATTATAATTTTTATCAGCACTATCTAGTTTTTCCGAGGTGCAAGACATCGTGATCATCATGACAACCAACATCGATTTGAAGATGAGTGATAGGTATAAAATTAACAAAGCTTTCATCAACGGTTTCCTGTCAAATTTGGTTCAAGTAAAATATTTAAATAAATCTCTTATTGTAAAAAAATACTGCTGCTTTCAGATTGGATTCTAATTTAGTAAATTCAGCGTTCAATATCCACTTACCATACATTTTTACAAAACACGAAGAAAGCGGAGTTTGGGAAAATCCAATAGTATTTTTATTGGTATTTTAAATGACCGTCTTTATCCCAAAGTCCCCAATAGGCACCCACATCGCCTTCGGCTGCAATTTTCCAGGTTTCATCGAAACTGGAAAAGTAGAACACCTCAATGCCTTCATCAGCAGCCCATTGAAACGCGTTTATAAAATACTTCACCGCATTTTCATCAGAGGGCACCGCACTTCTTTCGGCACTACCGCGATTGGGCCAACCGGTCTCGCTAATAATAATTCGCTTGCCCTTACCCGCTCGCATCGCATGGTGGTACATATCCTTGAGATAGAGCAACGAATGTTCGAGGGGATATCCTTCCCAGAACGGATAACAGTTCGCAAATATGATATCACAGGCCTCGCTGACCCGGGGATGCAGGGTGAATTCATAGTATGCATCCACATAACCGACGGGTACCCCGGGCACTGCTCTCTTCACACGATCCATATAATCGACCACCTTTTCTGCTGACAGATCTCCGCGCAGCAGAACCTCATTCCCGACTGCGATGATATCTGCGTGACCGGCTTTTGCGACTTCTATCACGCCTTCAATTTCCTGTTCATTCTTTTCCTCATCCGTCCCAAGCCATGCACCAACCAACGTTTTTAATCCGTATTCGTGAGCGATACCAGGGATAAGTTCGTTGCCATCAACACAGGAAAACGAGCGGATCCATTTCACGTAAGGTTGTATTATGTTCATTCTTGCCCGAATCTGTTCCGCACTGATCTTCGTCCCAGGCGCCTGATTTTCGAGATAGACGCTGAAAGAGATTCCATGGATGCCTTCAGCAAGTATTTTGTTGAAAACACGATATAGCTCGTCCCGGGTCATGGATGAGAAATCAACCCCTGCCAGGGATGTACGTACGCGACTTTTACTTGACATATCTACCCTTTTCTGTAATTATCTATCATCTGAAATTGGACAAGATTTCTCTCACATTGTCAGATATTTCCTCGGAATTCCGTCGTAACCCCAGGCTCGAAGCTGACGTGACCATCCACCGAGATTATCTTTCCATACCCGAATTAACTGCATCTCATTTATTTCCTCTACATCTTTTTGAAAATAGATCTTGTCGATTACCGTACGTACCGAAATTTCGCCCAATCTGAACGTCGGTTGCCCCAGGAACACATTGACGATTCCTTGTTCGATATAGGGTAATTGAACAGGTAACGCATCGACAGCCACAATTTTTAGCTGACCTGGCTCCAATTGATTCAGCAGACTGTCGCTAAAAAAGGGCCAGCCTCCGACCATTGCCCAACCAACGAGATCGGGATGCGCTTCATGGACCTTCATCATCGTGGCAACTGCATCCGTCGCATTTTCGGCATGATAAAACTCGCCAACAATCTCTATCTGTGGATAATTACCAGCGGCATCTCGTATACCCTGTACTCGTTTCTTGAGATTGGGAGCTTTCTGATTACCACCCAGTACCGCGACCTTTCCCACTTCGTCTATAAGCGCTGCCAATTCCGTCATTACTCTTTCGCCTATTTCGACATCATTGGGACCGTAATAAGCGAATCGTTTTGAATTAGGGGCATCGCTATCGAAGGTCATAACCGGAACGCCTTCATCTACCGCCTTGTTGATGGCCCCTGTCAGAATGGAATCATCCGAGCAGGAAACGATAATCGCATCTGATCCATCATTTACGGCGCTCAAAATTCGCTCCGCCTGCTCTTCAGCGTTCTCAATTTCAGGTGTCCGCCAGTCGATTTTGATATCTATCTTTTTATTCTTGTCGGACAAATCCCTGGCAGTAGCTTCAGCCCCAGCTCGTGCAGACAGAAATACGGGGTTGCTGGAACTCTTTGCCAGCATGGTTATGGTGATCGTTTTTACATCATCAGGTTTGTCTTTAACAATCTCATCTGTTGAATCCTGACAACTCGTCGTCAAACACAGAAAACAGACAAAGCCGATCAGGTAAAATAATTTTCTTGGTTTCATAATAATAGTCCTTGTACTGATAATTTCTGGTTCAAATCGTTGCTTCAGGCACAGGTATTTTACTTCTGCGTGCAATTAATTCCTGGCGAATTTCATAAGATCGCTCTTCGGTGATCTTGAACGAAGCTACGGCCCAGATGGCCAGTGAGGCTGCTATCACCGGGATAGTCACATCGAATATTCGCATCCACAGAAACGTGCTTGATGTCTGCGCCCCACCCATGGATACATGATATCCAGTGATGTTGAGCAGGTAACCTGACAAACCGAACGCCAGGGCCATTCCCAGTTTGACCATCCACCAGTAAATCGAGCCAAACATTCCTTCACGACGTTCCCCCGTATCGAGTTCATCCAGGTCACAAACGTCTGCAATCATCGAACCCATCAACGTGAAAAGCCCACCCATACCCACGGCGATAAACGGTGCTGGAAGCAGTACTTTCCACGGAGCCATGGGATCATAACAGAACCACTTGAACAAACTACCGAATAAGGTAAACGATGTCGCGATGATGAACGTGAGTCGCTTACCCAGCTTCGATGAGATCCAGGTCACCACAACGATTGCAAGTAAGGTTGATATCATATTTATGGTCCCAAAAATTCCCATATACTTTGCGCCCATGTCGGTATCACCGCCACATACATAAAAAATAGTGATGTACGAACTGAAAGCGCTGACGAGCATAATACCATTAAAGAGGAAAAAAGTACCGGCACAAAGCTTTAAAAATTCACGTTGTTTTAGAGTAATCACCAATCCTTTGACGAATGCCAAAATATTGGTCTTAAATCCTGCGAGCAGGTTCGACTTTTCTCCATTACCATCTGTTTGCGACGCAAACCGTTCGCGTAAAAAGATTGCCGGCATGATACCGACCACGGCCACGAAGATTCCGATAACGATGGCCAGCCTTCGTGCACCCTGCACCGAATTCGCAAATAGTCGATCATTCTCCATGATCGCGTATAACCACGGTAATATGACGTAGGCCAACTGTCCCATAAAATTCATCACCCCCATGAGTCTCGTTCGCTCGTGATAATCCGGAGTCAATTCATATCCGAGCGCCACATACGGAGTAGCAAAGACGGTATAGAACAAATAGAACAGAATGGAACCAAGCAGAAAGAACCAGAAATAAAATATCTCACTCCTACCCGCCGGTAATTGCCACAACATGGCGAAGGTTATCCCCACGCATATAGCGCCGATAAAAATATAGGGTCGACGTCTACCGAAGCGGGACCGTGTTTTGTCCGATATAAATCCCATGATCGGATCGGTCAACGCATCCGTAAATCGCGGGATTGCCTGAAGTGTACCTACCAATGCCGGATTCATACCGAGACCTACATTGAGTACAATCGACATAAATCCAATGGCGCCACCCAACAGATTATTGACGATTGCGCCAAGACCGTAAGAAAATTTCTGTCCAAATGAAAGACGATCTTCCGGTGCAGTCGAATGGTGTTTGTGTTCACTCATTTTTTCTCCAGTTCACAGATTTAAAAACCAGTTCATTTTTAGAGCTTAAAAGGAGACATGTTGGACTGCAACATGTCTCAGGTAACACAATTTATTTAAACTTGCTGTGTCTATGAATAAAACGATAATCAACTGCAAGTCGATAGACCCAGCAAGCCTATTTATATACTCGCACATAATCAATCAGCATCGTCTGCGGAAATACTGTGCTCGCGTCTGGAGGACCAACATAATTTCCACCAACCGCAAGGTTTAATATGATATAAAAGGGATGATCAAATACCCAGGGTCCGGTTACATCACCTGGAGTAACTGTCTGATACAGTATTTCATCGACATACCATTTTATGTCATCCACACCCCATTCCACGGCAAAGATATGAAAGTCCATATCAAATCTGTCATTATACAGATCATAGTGATCCGTAATCGGCTTTGTGCCTGAGTATCCCGGACCGTGTACGCTACCATGGACCCTGAACGGTTCCTGGCCACGATATTCCATAATATCTATTTCGCCGCAGGCAGGCCAACCTACATCACCTTCATTTGCACCCAGCAACCAGAAAGCAGGCCATATCCCCTGCCCCCAGGGCATGCGAATTCTGGCTTCGAATCGGCCGTAGGCTTGCTCGAACAACCCACGGGTGTTTATGCGGGCGGATGTGTAGGGAAACCCAAGATAGGATTCTTTTCGAGCGACGATAGCCAGGTTCCCATTGCCATTTAACGACACGTTTTCCGCTCTGTCGGTATCATATTCAAGCTGATTGTTACCCCAGCCGCTACCGATATCGAAGCCCCACCTGGTCGTATCCGGTAATTGACTGGCCGACCCATCAAATTCATCCTGCCAGACGAGTTGCCAGTCATTGCTTTCCGGCTCGGTGCTGGTGCTGCATAGGGTAAAAATAATCATCACAATAATTAATTGGACGACAATACTAAATCTCATTATTGTTTTCATCATTTCACTATCCCTCTCGATATAAGATTGCTATTCTGCTGTTCATTCAGAATCGCTTATTTATGAAAGAGCACATTATCGATGTAAACCGTATTTGGATCACCTGAGATAATTAGCTGAGCAAGATGACCCTTCGTGATCAATCCCGGAAAATTCGATAAAGGAATATTGAGACTTACCCATGTTCCGGTCGCCAGAGCTGGTGTTGTGGTGTTGTTTAACCCAAGCTCATGTTCGACATCGTCTCCGCCTCCAAATGCGCCATCCGCTCCGAAATCCACCAGTTTAATCCTGAAAACGGCCGGAGCGGCTGTCGGATCCGGTGTCCAGAAATCCATGTAAAAATGTGTCATTGCCGAGGCGTCAATCGGCTGAGAAGTAAACTCAATCCCTGCAAATACAAGGTTGCTGTAATTTTTTACATCATTACCGGCAACCTGAATATCGGCCACATCGGCGTTATCCCAGCTGGCAGACCAGGTGTCCACAGCGACATTGGTGTAAGCGTTACTGAAGAGTGAAATCACGTCGGAAGCGGCGAAAGTCGGATTCGGTGCGGCTTCATTTGGGACTGTCGGATCGACAACAGTGCCTTTGTAAAAATACACGTTATCTACGTAAACAGTATTTGGATCCCCTGAAAAAACCAACTGTGCCAGATGTCGTCTGCTAGTGAGTCCTGCAAAATCGGAAAATGGTATGTCCAGGCTCACCCAGGTCTGCGACTGAAGGACTGGACTTGTAAACGAAAGTTCATGCGACGAATCATCATCGCCTCCATAGACCGCGTTAGAACCGAAATCAACTAACAGGACCTTGAAAGCCGCCGGTGCAGCTGTCTGATCGGGCGTCCAGATGTCGAGGTGGAAATGTGTCATGCTTGACGCATCAATGGTTGGTGCGGTAAACTCAATCCCAACAAAGTTTAGATTTGTATAGAGTTTAACATCATCGCCTGCAATTTGTACCTCTTCTAACACTGCCGTCGAGAATTCCCAGCCTGTGTTCCAGGTGCCCACATTGACATTGTTGTAAGCGTTACTAAACAGCGAAATAACATCTTCCGCAGCAACTGTCGGCACTGGTGCCGCCGTCGCCGGTTTAGGCGAAGGTGAAATCACGTTGACAACGATTTTCTCCGCAACCTCCTCGGACCCCAGGTTCACACTTATTTCGGCGGTACCGATATCCACCGCAGTAATCTTTCCGTATTCATCGGTAGTCGCCACCGTTTCGTCAGAAGAAATTAAGGTAAAATAGGCCGGAGCCGCATCGACTGTTTGGTCGATTCCATTCACATTAAACGTTACAGCGGTCACTCCGGCATCCACTACTTCCCCTGCTTCGGCATTTATCGTATTCGAAGCGACAACGGCTCTGGGATACGCTATCGTGCCAAGTTTTTCAAACTGTATTTCATCAAACCAAACATAGAAACCCATTTTTTCATATGCACCAATGGAAAACTGGAACATTCCTTTCTCTGCGCTGAGCTTGCTGGCCAGAGGAATTGGTACCACGAATTTTTGCCAGTGGGTGGTAAACGTCAAATCGGATCGGGAGGCATCGTAAAGTGAGTTGCCTGTATTATCGTTGCCGAAACCAACGAGTCCGACTGGCACTACCATGCTCGATTTTGCCCAAAAGGTCAGTGCATTGTAACCCGACAAATCGCGACCACCCGCTGTGATAAAAGCTCCGCCAGCATACCATCCTGATGGATCTCCCTCGTTGGGAATCGTGACTCTTAGCGATTTTTCACCGTCATATTTTTCTGCGACATCTAAACTGATCGCGTCCAGTTTCGAATTTGAAAAAGCCTGATAGTCCAGCCCCTCGCCAAATCCATCCAGGAAAACCTCCCCGGATGTCGGATATGTGGCAGGTTCCAGTAAATCGATGTCTCTCTGGCAACCGAAAGTCAATATGAGAGCGGCCATTAATGAGAGACAAATTATTTTTCTTGTGATCATGTCTTGTCTCCAGACTTAAATGAATCTATGATTAAAACCACGATTAAATTCTCTATTAAAGCACCAATTGTTTATCCAATTTAAACCCTGATTCAATCTTTATTTAAATCTTCGATTAAATCTCGTATCAATTGCCCAGGATGCCGGTTCATCAGTCGACCTGGCATCCTGAACACTTCGATTACATTCCGATGCTAAAATGCAGGTAAGTTCTGATTTCCCATTCCTTACCGTCAGAAAAGCCTGGTGCTGTCGGATCGCATTCAAGTTCTCCGATGTCATTGAGCAGTTGGATCGGACAGTAGCGCGGTGAATACTGATCCAGAGAACGCCAGGTATAGCGGATACCTAAACGGGTCTGCGGCAGATCAAACCATTCGGGTTTGCTGACCACTGTCGATAAATCTGCCATAATCTGCAGCGGATAGGTTAAATTTAAATCCCGATGATAATCGTATGGACCCCAATCGTCCACTTTAATCATCGAGGTCAGTTTGAAGTTGTTGAAAATCAACCTGATATCTCCGCCGTAACGTTGGATCATGCGTTCGTCGCTGCCGTTCGGTTCAGCATCGCCGACAAAAAGATTGGCGATCACGCCAACATTGGGACGGAATTTGGAAACGATACGGGCATGGGCTTCCCACAGATCCCTGGCAGGCGGTGCACCGGGAAATGCAAAAATCGTGCGACCGTCTTTCAGAATACCGATACCCGCATCCTGGGTTGTGGGGTGATGGCGAAAGACATAACCAGCGCTGATCGCCAGTGGTGCATCTTCGGCCATATCGCTATCCCATGTGTACATCCATGTGCCAGGAGTTGGGTCGTAGGTAATCAAGAGTTCTCCCGCCGTCGTCTCCCTGTTGGCCCGCACGGCGAACGGATCGGAAAGGATGTTCCGCGGTCTGCCAGGAGCTTCAACATCGCCGGGTATGGGACCTTCGATCGGTTTTTGCCACAAGAAATTAGGAGCGATCTGCAAATTACCCATGGTGTAAGTGAAACCGGTCAGGGCATTGTATTGGTTACCACTACCGCTGTCCTTGAGTCTCCAGCCCGTGTACGTCTGCGTATAATCCGCACCACCACCGGCAACCAATCCCATAGCGGCTCCCTGAGCATACCAGTTCCATCTTCCTTTGGCGTAGGTCAGTTTCACTTTACCACCCCAAGTATCATCGGACTGGATCTTATCCTGATAAACCTGATAATTGCCCGTCTCCCCATCTACAATCTGAAAAGTCTCACCAATCCGCGTTTCACCACCCCAGATAGCACCTGCTTCCATGCCCACAGGTCCAAATGCGGTTTCAACATGCATTGTTACTCTCTTCGTGGGAGGTGCCGGAATGGCAAACGAGCTTACCGCGGGCGCCTGCTCATCGATATCTTCATGATAGATACCGGTTACCTGAAAGCGATTAATATGACGGCTGTATTTGATCAATATGGCCGGATTCGCGCCCCACCACAGCTCCGGACCAAATGCGACTTTAAGACCATCCAGCGATCTTTTCCCATAAACCTCAAATCCAAGCGGTGCATCACCATTATAGATGTCGATGTTCGGACCATAATTCGCTTCCGGATACAGACCAAAGAAATCGCCCTCATATCCCCAATGATAATGACCCGTGCGATAAAATCCGTGGAGATCGAAATAATTGCTGTTCCAATCAACACTAGCCCTGTAGACCTTCACCCGGTCAAGGGAATTCAACTGTACATTCCCCTGGTCGGTTTGCACGGTAGTTGAACGACCACGATTCTCATAAAAAATCTCATCGATCGGATTTTCAGCGATATGCCCCAAAACGTTCAACGATACGGTACCCCGGACACTGTTCGTAGGCCTGGCTTCGAATTCGGCAAAAAACGATTGCATATGGTCGAAGCCCAGAGCGTTCGGGTAAGCCTGCTCGCCCGGGATCGGATCACTCGGCGTGGTGATCATGTCACCCCCTGTGCTGAAGGTGGTGAACTCCGCACGTAATCCGCTCATCCTTACCGCGTTGGATTGTTCTCCGAGCAATGCCGCCCGGTCGCCCCGCGCTTTCAAGACCGCATCCATTAACTGAATAGCGGAAAAGTGCTGCGTAACCGCTTCAGCCGTAACACCCTCAGCATAGGGATTGAATCGATGCGCTTCTCTTAACGCGTAAAACGCTGCCCTGGGATAAAGCTGATACGTTCCGCGAGCATTGGTCGGACCCTTAGCGCATATTCCGAACCATTCCTCGTTCATGTTGTTTGCACCTTCCTGGTAGTCGTATAGATAACCTCCGTTAGACCAGGACGCATTGTTATCATGTACATCAAGATTTTCTGTCTGACCATATTTCCACCATCCATCACTGAACTGAAAGGTGAAACCGCCAATCGAATTCCCTACCTTACCCAGACCGCTTGCCTGTTCGTAAATTTCCTTCCAGTTGCCTAACATATAACGGGCCTGTGACAGTTGATCTTCACCATTATCAATGGCATTAAACGCATCGGCTCCAAATTCAGTGAACATGACAGGCTTGTTGAGCCATTTCTTAACTGTTTGAAAAACATCACCAAAGGAAATACCTCGGTACATATTCGTCCCGTAAATATCGACATCCTTGCATTCCTCGGCAATTAGTTCGATAAACAGCACATCGCCGTTACACATGGCGACAGGGTGAGACGTATCCAGATCTTTCATTACCCTGGCCGCTTCGTTAAAAAGCTGGTACATGTAACGGGCACGAATCGTTGATTTTCTATCCTCTATGGGAATGTCCTCGGTTTCGGCACCTTCCCAAAATAGCCCATAGTTATTTTCATTCCCCAGCAAATACATCAGCAGACCAGGCACATCCTTAAATTCATCCACCAGCGTTTTGACTTCAGCAAGCAGATATTCACGTACACGAGGATCTGAATATTCAGTATTTGCGATATAGGCCCCGTCCAGGGTGACACCGTAGCGACCAAATGAATGATTCAGCATCGTATAAATCCCATAGTTCTCATAGATGTACTGCACCCATTTGGGTTGAATTCCGGTATATTGCCGAATTACATTCACGCCCATATTTTTTAACAATGACATCTCCGCATCAAGCGCAGCCTTGATTACATCGTCCGGCTGAGTCCATAAACTGTAGCTGAAGTTTGTCCCAATCGGGAAATAATCCCAGTTCATTCCATTGATCATAAAATCTTTTCCATCAACCTGCAGCCGTGAACCGGCATCGTCGGAAACGATGTTTATGCTGGCAGCCTGTGCATTACTCTCGATAGGTGATAACAGTAAAACAGTCGCTACCACCAGAACAACGCATAAGCTAAAAAACCGTTGTGTTGGTTTGCTTCTCAGAGAAACCATAAAAGCCTCCCTACTTTGAAGTAAGTAAGTGTTTAATAAGTTAGATTTACATATTAAAAAACGATACACCCGAGACAATCAGTCGCACGAATTTCCAACTTAAACCATGACTTCAATTTTCCAAATCTTATCCTCACGGCGGAAAATTGATCTGCTCTGGTCTAAATTCATTTCAAGCCCCTCTATTTCCTGGATCGATCCATCTCTGGTGTAAATAACGACCTTTTGTTCTTTCGATTTTATATAGATAACGGGTACCTGACAGATCGTAAATGCCAGCGTTCCCTTGTTAAGCTCAATGGACTGTTTACAATTTTTTACATCGTAATAATCAAACCGCTCACTGCTGTTCAGAAATTCTTCGCTGTTCAATAACACAGCATTAAACCGTATCTTACCCTGACGTACAGTCACTCCTAATTCACCGAACCGCGAGATAAAATCTTCTTTCACCTGCCCGGTCATGCCAGGCTGTTGCGCTCCCTGATTCCTGGGAGTATGTGAATAAGGATCCGTCGGGAATGCTCCATATAACCCGGGGTTTTTATGACTGCCCAGCCCTGCGCGAATTTCATCATAATAACCCTTTAATTCTCGTAGGAGTGATGGGCTGACTTGCGCATCCATCGCGCCGTACATTGTTTCCAGCACAGCAAGTAATAGTTTGGAGACCATATGCCAGTAGATACTGCCAAGCCCTTCATATTTGTAAAATGTGCCAGACCGGCCCGTGAAAGATTGATGATCAAATATCTTTTCGTAGATATATAAAACAAGGCGCATCTCATCGTCAGTCATCTCAGGGTGATCCAGTTTCAATTCTTGCAGAGCCTGCTTGAGCACTTTTGCGTTCCTCATATCACTGTTAAAACGGACATGCCCCCTGTCATCCTGAACGACAATATCTCTAACGCCGCTTTTTAAACATGACTTTAAAAAATTAGATTTTTCCAGTAACTCTTGTGGAATGACATTTTTTTCCATGAATCGGCTTAATCGGCGGTCGGGGTACAGCAGATAGCTGGATTGATCCTCGCGATAAAGCGCACTCTTCCTGAGAGAGGCAATCAGCTTTAATGCATCGTCGCAGGATAAGTACCCGGAACTGAGAACTGCTACCTGACCCTCTAACATCTCGTACATGTGGCGAATTGAAATTTCATCCTGGTTTTCTATCTTGATTAAATTATAGGAATGATACAAATCATCATCACGTTTGTTAGATCGAATGGAATGATCGAGATATTTAATTCCGGTCTCCAAAAACAAGACCAAATCAAATGGCGTCAGCGTTCTTCTATTTCCTGATAATTTGTTTTCGTAGATCTTCATCCGATAATCGCTGCCTGCCTGGCCCAGATGATCTAAAATTTCTTTTCGATCGCGATTGGAAATGGACCCATTCAGCAGTTCTTGATATTGTTCCAGCACAACGCGGATAGTTGTAAACAGGTCATAGACTTCTTCAGAGATATCTATTTTTTCCGCAGCCGCATTGTTGAGCAGATCGATGCAAAAGACACAGAATCGTCTCAAATAGTACAATGTCACCATAGATGCACCATAGCCGACCAGAGCGTTATTGGCATCGTTCCATTCAGGACGCTGTGTGTTCATCCAAATCCCGGCTTCAGGAATAAAATTAGAGAATTTGACCAATATCAGTGTGAGTATCTTTTCTATCAGGTTGACATGATGTACCCGACGCGTCTTATCCCAGATAAACTTGCCATCGGATCCCACTTCGCGTACTCGATTCTCTATTTCTTTGTGCAGCTCGTAATCAAAGTCGATTGTCTCGTGTGGATTGAGCAGAATATCGTGATATGATTTAATCCTGTAAGGAACATTGGCGTAAGTAAATATTTCCTTAGTCAATAAATTCACGAGCTTGCCCGGATGATAGTCGACCGATAGCTCAAGAAGCTTTAACAGATAAATGATTTGATGATCGCCCCAATAGCCGATGTTGGCCCATGCTTCCGATGGACTCGGCACCTCCCAGTCGAAACCATCACGCGTGACGCGATAGGGATTGTATCCGTCTGCAGTGCATGCATTGACAAACTTTGTAATCATGTTCTCAATATATTCCGGAAACGAAAACGCAAGTGCTTCCCAATTCTGAAAGATGTCGCGCCAGTTACCCTCATAATTCAGCTTTTTATTGCCATCGTCATCCAAAACGTCAATAGAGAAATGATTCCAGGGGCGACTGGGATCTCCATGACGGCGACTAAACGTGAGTGGTAAATATTCAAAGCAGAGTCTTTCCAGATCAGGATCCGCCGGTAAAATTCGTTCCCTTAAATTCTGTAAATGTATCGGATCGGGTAGATTACGCAGAATTTTATCATGCTTCTTAATAAGCGATTTGTTTGCGTTGGAAATAAATGACTGCAAATCAGTCACTTTTATGGAATAGCCATCATCAAAGATTCCACCACGCATAATGTTGAATAATGTATTCGAACAATGTCGAAAATTAGTCAGCGAATCCCCGGTGGTTTGATAGCCATCAGCGGATGCGATCTTTTGCTTCAGCATGTCACTGCTTTTCGATATTGCTTCTTCAAGAAGCTGTTTTACATCCGTATCTTCGGTCAGCCAATGGGATAAAGCCACAACATCCGATTGATCCTTGTCCACATCGGCGACAATAAACCACTCGTTTTCTGTGCTGGCTGGCATTTCCAATTCTGACGATAAAAAGTAAGCTCCGCGTTTACCATGGATTTCGATCTCCTGTTCCGGGACATGGCCGCTTCGGAATAAATCTAATTGCGCGTCCGATAGTAAAATAACAGGATTGTCCAACCCCACTGACCACACGGTCGTTGCTTTCAGCGATTCATTCGGCTCTGCACGATCGGTGATGATAGAGCTCAGCGTATATAAGGCGACGCTTGATTCGGTTTGCAGTTCGTTTTTTTTGTATCCATCCACAAGCGTACTAAACTCCAACTGAAGTCTTCTGTCCACACCTGCGGGTAAAATGTTCTGAATACCATCGACAAAATTTATGTGTACGGATCCAGGATTGTTATTTTTGATCCGTGTTTTTTTAATCAACCCAAACCGATCGCAATTGAGCCATGCGTATTGAAAATTGATGCCCAGGTCATGATTTATTTCTTCAAAGATAAGCTGGTTACCAATAATATTCTTGAAGATATTTCTCTCGATCCGGTAGACGCCCCAATAATTCCGGGAAAAAGGCTCCCATAGAAATGTTTTATCGTCTATGCTCACCAATAGAATCGTTTTGCTGCCGGTATTTTCCTGTGAATCATGGATTCGGTCATCGGTATAATAAGGAAACAATGCGGTGTCGGGACTGCATCGTCCCGCGGTCAATGCCCCATTGCTGGATATGAACATCCACAGGTCAGAATTGCTGGTAATACTCATAAAAAAGGCAGGCATTAAATCATAGTGGGAAATCTTATAGTATTTTTCATTGGCATGGGTGACAATTTCACCCTGAACTGATTGGGGCATGATTGGCACGGCACATGGTCCGATGTGGATGGATTGGGCTCGTTTCATCATAATTCCTGTCAAAGTTATATGGTATATTTTAAGTTAATCATTTTTATTGCCACTGTCTCGGCAAATAGTAACAAAGTATCGTACAATTGTAACAAGAATGGGTAGATTGATTCGATCAGAGATGGAGCGGGAAAGATTCATTAAGTGTAGAAGATGAAGATTTACCTACGGTATGGGTATATATGGCAAAAGAATCCAGATTATACGGCAAGTTTTAATTTTTTGAATGATCTCAACTTTAGCTTGAAATATATTCCGACGGGGATTTATGATACTGTTTTCGGAAGCACCGCGCGAAGTATGTCAGATCATTAAAACCAACTTCATACGCCACTTCGGTGATGGTCATGCGCCTTTGTTCCAGCAGTTGTACCGCTCTCTTCAGGCGAATACTCCGAATGAACTCATGAACAGTTTGATTGGTAAGAGCACGCAATTTACGATACAACTGCATTCGGCTCATACCTACTTTTTTACTTAAAAAGTCCGCATTCAACTCATTATCGGACATATGCTTCTCAATTGTATCCATGACCAGCTGCAGAAACTTTGCATCCGTATCCTCAATATCGACTTTTTGAGGTTCGAGCTGAATTTTACGACTAAAATTGATTCTTAATTTTCTTCTGGATTCCAGCAAATTGGCTATCTGCGCTTCCAAAACATCCACACTAAACGGCTTTGTTAAATAGGCATCGGCGCCTTTGTTCAATCCTTCAATTTTAAAATCATTCGTGGAATAAGCAGTCAGTAAGATGACGGGGATATGAGCCGTCTTTTCATCGTCTCTCAGCATTTTGCATAGTTCAGTGCCGCTAAGAACCGGCATTTTAATATCGCAGATGATCAGATCAGGTATGATTTTATTTGCTTTTTTGTGTCCGATCGCTCCATTTTCAGCGAAGACGACACGGTATCGGGATTCAAGTGTGTTTTTGATATAATTGCGTATTTCTTCATCATCTTCAACGATCAGAATGATGGGGATATCTTTCAATGATATTTTGGATTTTTCTATCGCCGAATCATCCAATTCTAACACATCGCTATCGCGAGCATCCAGGTTTGAAAACACAGCAGAGGGAAGGATGTTAAATTCGCCGACTAACTGGTTTTCTTCCAAATACCCTTCGTCAATCGGGATACGAACGTTGAATGTCGCGCCCTGTCCCTCTTGACTGCTTACTGAAATCTCTCCCCCGTAAAGTTTTATCAATTCATACACCAACGCCAATCCAATGCCGCTTCCTTCGTAGTGTCGCCCACCGTAATCTTCAATATGGTAGTATCGCTGGAATATGTGTTCAATTTTGTCCTCCGGTATCCCGATGCCGTTGTCATGGACGATGATCTCCATATACTCGTTTGCCATACGTTTGCTTGTTCCGGATCCTTTCATCATCGCTGAAGATAAAATGGAAGCACAAACTGTGATGTCACCCCCGTCCGGTGTAAACTTAAAGGCATTCGAAAGCAGATTGTAGATGATCTTATCCAGTTTATCCTCATCAAACCATACAATGGCGGCGTCGATTTCCGTTTGGAACTGAAAATGGATATGATGATCTTTCGCATGGTCCTGGAACGAATTTACTATGGTCTCGATAAAACGGACGATATTTCCTCTTGTAAGACTGAGCTGCAGATCTCCGGTATCTAGTTTCTGAATATCTTTCAGCTGATCGATCATCCGCTGTAATCGCTTCGCATTGCCACGGATCAGCTTCAGGCTGGATTTTATTTTGTCGTCGATTTTTTCAGAGCTAATTAATTTTTCTAACGGACTAATGATCAATGTGAGCGGCGAGTGAAATTCGTGTGCGACATTTGTAAAGAACCGAGTTTTCATCTGATCCAGTTCGTACATCTTCTCCAGTTCCAGTTTTTCCTTAGCTAATGCATTGCTAAACCGCTGCCGGCTGATGAAATAGCTTGCTACAAAATAAAAAATACCCAATCCCAACAACGCCTCTATCAGATATGCCCACCACGTCTTCCAGAAAGGGGGATCGATGGTGATTTTTAAAGATACGCCCTCTTCGTTCCAGATTCCATCATTGTTAGATGCCTTTACCTTGAACAGATAGTCACCCGGGTCCAGATTAGTATAGGTAGCAGTCCTTGTCGACTTCACATAATTCCAGTTACGTTTAAAACCTTCCATCACGTAGGCGTACTGATTTTTTTCAGGCGATATATAGTTCAATGCGGCAAATTCAAACGAAAATACGGCGTGACGATAGGAGAGTCGCAGTTCCTGAGTTTCGCTGATATGCTGTTGCAGAGGCGAGTGCTCAACACCGATAGGTACGGGTTTATTAAATAACTTGAAATCTGTAATAACAACAGGTGGTACATAGGTGTTATCCTTTATTTCATTCGGCCGAAAAATATTGAATCCGTTATTTCCACCAAACAGGATCTCACCACTCCTGGTGATCAGCCCACTCCTGGCGTTGAAATCATTTCCCTGCAATCCATCGGTCACGTCGTAATTCTTAAATTCGTTGGATGGAACATCAAATCGCGATATTCCCTTGTTCGTGGATAACCACAGGATACTGTCATTTTCTTCAATAATGCATTTAATCTCATTATCAGGCAACCCATCGACTGTCGTGTAATGAACAAATTTTTGCGTTTTACGATCCAATCGGTTCAAGCCACCTGTGGTGCCAATCCAGATTGTAGAATCCCTGCTCTGGATAATCGAGTGGACAAATCCTTTGCTAAGGCTGTTTTCCCTTAGCTCTTCATGTTTATAATGGATGAATGCTTCAGTCTCCAGGTTTAAAAAGTCCAACCCAACATCGGTTCCTACCCAGACGTTCCCATCAAAGTCCTGCAGCGTTACACGGACATCATTATCGCTTATACCACTATTATCTTTGTCGTATATTTTCGTTATCCCTTTATCGCTGTGAAAATATGTTAATCCGCCCCAGAATGTTGAAAGCCATAATCCGCCATCGATGCTTTCAGAAATATTTAAAACTCTATTGCTCGCCAACCCATCTTTTTCTCTAAAATGTTGAACAAACTTTTTCAACTGTTTATCAAATTGATACAAGCCGTCGGACCAGGTTCCCACCCAGAGGCGTCCACGACTGTCCTCAAGCAGGCTGACGATGATATCGGTGTCTATATTGCTATTTCGGCGGTTGTAGTGAACAAATCGGTTATCGCTTCTGTTGTAACAATCCAGTCCTCCGCCGTCGGTAGCAATATACAGGTTGTTATCGTCAGATTCAGCAAACGAGTTCACCATATCATGGCTTAGGCAGTTATCCAAACCCGCATGATGAGTATAATGATGAAAATTGGATTCCTTTCCTGTCAGCAGATTGATTCCGTATGCGTACGTTCCAATCCAGATATTGCCTGCCCTGTCCTCATATAGAGACCAGATGGAGTCGTGGTTCAGACTGGATTGATCAAACGGATCGTGTTGACAATACTGAAAGGCGTTAGTCTCCAAATCCAGTATATTGATTCCATTATCCTCGGTGCCGATCCACAGGTTACCCTGCCTGTCGATCATCAAACAGAGAACTGTGTTGCTGTTGATACCATTTTTATTCGAGTTAATGTAGACGTAATGAGCAATTTGACGTGCACTACCCTGCTCATAGACAATTCGGTAAAGTCCGGCCCCCTGTGTACCGATCCACACATGTTTATCCGGAGATTCAACTATTGAGCTAATTCGTGCATCAGTCAGTTTTTTACCATTGATCGCCAGATGTTTGAATTCCTTCTGTTGCTCGTTAAAGATATCCAGAGCGCCATTCTCATGTGCTATCCATAAATTCCCGTTACTGTCTTCAAAAATTACCCGAATAAAATTGCTGCTCAAACTTCTGTTATCATTTGCATCGTGAAAATAATGGATAAACGATTCACTTTCCGCACGAAATAACGCGAGTCCACCATTTCGGGTACCGATCCACAGCCGACCTTTGCTATCCTCAAAGATCGTCTCGATCTGATTATCACGGATACTGTTGGAGTCGCTTTCTTCCCGGGTGTAAGATTGAAAGCGGTTCATACGTCGGTCATAGCGATTCAATCCATCGCTAGTACCTATCCACAGATAACCGTTGTGATCTTCATAAAGCGCTGACACATAATTGTGACTCAGACTATGAGGGTCGTCCGCGTGATAATGAAATAACTCAAACGTATAGCCGTCATATCGGTTCAGTCCATTAAAGGTACCGAACCACATAAATCCCCTGCTGTCCTGTAAAATACAGGTCACATTGGATTGGGACAAACCGTCGTCGGGCGTAAGGTGGGTGAAGCGGAAATCTGTATTTTTGGAAAATACAGGTTCGGTGGAAAGGATAAGTAAGAGAAAGGCCAGTATGTTTTTAGTGACTTTCAAAATCATAATTGTTCTGCTAAATATTGCATCGTTATTTTAAGGCTTGAGCGTGGGAGGCTATAAAACGAACTATCTCCCACAGCACATGAAGCCCTATAACTAATGAAAAGATTAAACCACAGGGTGCACAGAGAATACAGAGCAACACCCCACCACCTCCCAAATATTATAAAACAATTTTTCGGGCGGATGTGGAGGTGGATTCTGTGTTCTATGTAGTTACATGCTTTTGGGTGGGGTAGGGCTTCGTGATCTTCGTGTCCATGCCTTTTTAAAATCACCCCTCCACCCTTCTCCTCCTGAGTCCATACAGTAAGATCACCGCAAAACAGATGAACGGCACGATATACGAATAGTGGATGTTGCCCGTTAAATCCGATACCTGCCCCTGAACCGCCGTCAGCACCGCACCGCCGAGTATCGCCATGATCAGGCCGGAGCCGCCTATCTTCGTATCGTCCCCTAATCCCTCCACCGCGATGCCGAATATAGTGGGGAACATCAGCGACATGAATCCTGAAATGGATACCAGTGCGATTACCGCAGGATATCCGTTAGCAAATATAACGATCAACGTACTGATCATGCCTAAAACCGCCGCCGCGGAGAGTAACTTTCCCGGCTTGAAATATTTCATCAATCCCGTAAATAAAAAGCGCGATACTGTAAATAACACCAACGCCGCAAGATACCATTCTGCTGCCGATGCCTCATTCAAGTTAATCTCATTCATTACATATCTAATCGTGAACGACCACACGCCGATCTGAGCACCGACGTAGAAAAATTGGGCGACTACCCCCAGTCTGTAATTTTTATTCTTGATTAATCGATTGAGCGATTTTAAGATGCCGTCCGTACTCGAGCTCTCAAACGCCCTCGGCATCTTCGTCTGCACAATAACCAGCCACAGCAATAACAAAAAAATACCGACACCGACGTAAGGCCCCATCACCGCGTTCAGCTCCGCAGACCGTACCTGATACAACTGCTCAGCCGTCATCTGAGATCGTTCCAAGGCAGACGCGGCATTTAGCCTGGATAAGATAAACACCCTGCTCAACAAAATGCCCGCAATCGAGCCGAAGGGATTAAACGACTGCGCGAGGTTTAATCGCTGCGTCGCGTTATGAGGAGAACCCAGTACGATCACATACGGATTCGCCGTGGTCTCCAGCACCGACAATCCGCCGGCTAATATAAACAGAGTCGCCAGGAAGTGGCCGTACACCATGGTCTTGCTCGCCGGGTAAAACAGAAACGCTCCCACAATGAACATCAATAATCCTAATACAACGCCCGACTTATAGGTAAACTTCCTGATGAATATCGCCGCTGGCAATGCCAGACAGAAATAGGAACCGTAGAAGGCGACCTGGATCCAGGAGGTCTGAAAATCGCTCATGGTCATTATTTTCTTGAAAGCAGCCAATAATGTGTCGGTCATGTTGTTGGCGAGTCCCCACATGAAGAAGAGTGTCGTCAACAGAATGAAAGGCAGGACGTAGTTATGTCCCTGGTATTTCAGTAGAGGTTCAGAGGTTTTAGGCATATACGAGATCCTATTTTTTATATTGATTTAATTCACAAAAGATAGTTGAAGTCCTCATCAGAAACCACGGAGCACACGAAGGACACACGAAGAACACGAAGCCACCCCACCCAGAGAACAAAAAATATTGAAACAACCATATCTTTCATTGCGAGGAGCATGCCCGTTGTAAAACTAGTATGCGACGACTTTAACTTACTCCTATTGTCCGGTACAACAGTCAAAGGGATTGCTTCGTCACCCGCCCTACGGGCGCCTCACAATGACATTTTTTACTTCTGGGGTGGAGTTGGGGGCTTCGTGTCCTTCGTGTCCTTTATGGTTTAAATTTTTTATAAACCACCCTAAATCGATCAACTACCTATACAACGCTCCGTAGTTTTTGCACGCCCTGTAATCCGCTCCCTCGGGATCCATGCCGAAGGTGCTCCAGGCAGAAGGCCTGAATAGTTTATCCTCCGGGATATTATGCATGCACACCGGAATACGCAATATCGACGCCAGGGTGATCAGATCCGCTCCTACGTGTCCGTAGCTCGAAGCGCAGTGATTGGCTCCCCAATTGGCCATCACCGAATAGACATCCTTGAACGCGCCCGCACCCGTCAGCCTGGGCGCAAACCAGGTGGTCGGCCAGCTCGGATCCGTCCTGTCAGCCAGCGCATGGTTGACTTTATCCGGCAGATCTACGGTATAGCCCTCGGCAATTTGAATAACCGGACCAAGCCCTTTCACGCGATTGATGCGCGATACCGTGATGGGCATGCCGCCACGGGTCAGAAATTCGGACGAGAACCCACCACCAGGGAAGTACTCACGATTAGCAGGACACCAGTTCGTGGCTTTAAGGCACTTATCGACTTCTTCGTCCGTGATCTCCCAGAAGGGTTTCACCACAGGTTGATCTCCCCTTTTCTGCTGCCCGCTGAAATCAAGAGCCGAGGCACCTGAGTTAATCAGATGGATCACGCCGTGCTCCGCCAACCCACTCAGTTTCACTCCGGTCACCTGTTGGATCGCTTCCGGACTCCAATAGGTCCTGATGTCCGAAAACATCTGCGCCGTATTGGTCAGCAGAAATCCAAATAGCATGGTAACGCCATTGAGGGCATCATTTTCCGTAGCAACGATATACGGCTGGCGCACCCCGTTCCAGTCGAACGATGAACACAGAATCGCCTCTAAAAAATCGCCGTTCGGCTGATAATCGGTCCATTGCCGCTGTCCCTGAAATCCCGCCGCGATGGCGTTGTGACCGTATGACTCCTCCGGGAATCCCATCTCTTTCAGCCGCGGATTTCCTACCATCAGGTCGCGTGCGATGAGCACCATCTTCACAACCTTCTCCCATTCCTCATCCTTTTGGGCTCTGGTTTTGGGCGACTTGTTGTAATCCTTCCCCTCTTTGCAGTTACGCTTCACCCAGGCCAATGCTCTGGCATATTCCTCTTTATCGTAAATTACCCGATCCATGCGGCGGAGGAATTCGGTCGTATCGATGTACTCATTGCGCATCCCCAAATAATCCTGGAAAAAGTCAGCATCCACGATAGACCCGGCGATGCCCATGGAAACCGATCCCATCGAGAGGTACGATCTCCCCCTCATCTGCGACGTGGCCAGCGCTGCCCTCACGAAGCGGATCATTTTCTCTTTCACATCGGCCGGGATACTGGTATCGTCTGCGTCCTGCACATCGCGCCCATAGATACCGAATGCAGGCAAACCTTTCTGATTGTGTCCTGCCAACACCGCCGCCAGATACACCGCACCGGGTCGCTCGGTTCCGTTGAACCCCCATACCGCCTTTGGGATATATGGATCCATGTCCATGGTCTCGCTGCCGTAACACCAGCAGGGAGTAACCGTTAACGATACACCCACATTCGCGAGACGAAACTTCTCGGCACAGGCAGCGGCTTCGGCGACTCCTCCGATGGTGGTGTCGGCGATGATGCATTCGACCGGACTCCCGTCGGGATAGCTGAGCGATGATGAGATCAACTTCGCCGCGGATTTAGCCATGTTCATGGTCTGCACTTCAAGAGATTCCCTTACACCGCCCCAGCGACCGTCGATGGTCGGACGCAGGCCGACTTTCGGATAGATGTTTTTATTCGTCATCTTTTTCTCTCTTATTGTTTTTTTCATAAAAAATTAGACACGAAGCTCACGAAGTATAGGACACGAAGCTCACGAAGCCCACTTCCCCACTACCCGAAGAATTTAATATTAAATTTTAAATAAAAATTTTTTTCTTCAGGGGTATGGGTGTGGTTCTTCGTGAGCTTCGTGTAATGTTTTTCTTCGTGATCTTCGTGTTCTTCGTTTGCTTTGTAGTAATGTTTCGTGGTTATGCTGTTCCATAGAATCCTAATTTCACCACCAGGGCCATGCCAAAATTGCATTGTTCACTTAACTCTCTAGATTTCTCAATTTAATGTTGATATTAAACTTACAAAAACTTTTCTGTTTTATCAAGTCATTTTTTAAGTGATATCAGACATAAATAATCCTAAACTCTGTTTTAACACCCATCACTTGATCATCAACATCTTTCTCGTCTGAACGAAATCAGAACTGGAGAGTTGGTAAACGTAGACACCGGTTGGAAGGTCGGCGGCGTCGAATGCAATCGCATGAATACCTGGCTCCTGCCGTTCCTTCTCTAAAATCGTAGCCACCTCACGCCCGGTGACATCGACTATCTTTAACGTTATCTCTGCCGAGCGGGGTAACTCATACGTAATCATGGTCCTCGCATTGAACGGATTCGGGTAATTTTGATGCAGGGTAAACTGTTCGACAAACGCGGGTTTGCTGATGTCTCTGACGGCGATGTAATTATCACCGGGTTCGATCATCACATATTGCACCGATCGCTCGGGACAGTACAGCCTTATATCGCTGCCGATAGAATACGCCCGAGCCGGGATCTCATCCAGATAATCAAGCGGTCCCCATGCAGGGCTCACGGGACCTTCATCGTTTACAAAAACTCCCTGCGGCCAGACGCTTTCATCATCTCCTTGAAGTGAATATACGTAAAATCGATCCCCTACTCCATAGGATCCGGGATTTAGATGGACGATCTGATCGGCCGTCCCAATATTCATCACGATTACACCGATCTCACCGGAGGAGAAAAGAGTGGCATAGGTCAGCACATCGTTGCTCGATCCCACCACAGCCGTATTGATCGCATGGTCTCCCACGAACTTCTGTAGATAATATAAAAAATAAAAAGCGGGACGCGGATTCCAGAGAGGGATGGAAGAACTGGGACCGAAATAGAACATGCCGTCGGATTCCCAGTTGGCCACGAGCCAGCGCGCTGCAAGACCCATATTCCTTTTTATCATCTCACAGATTAATACCACGCCCTGCATGGCGTTTCCTATCGATGTCCTCTTTTCATAATCCGATTCACCACCCACGTGGATATTATATTCCGTAATCGCAATAGGCCTGGAAGCAGCTCCTTTATTGCGGATATCCTGCCGGATAAAATCAATGTTGCGCTGAATTTCGACACGAGCCAGATTGACCTGATTTTTCACGGAGCTGGTACTGTTCCCAAAATAATTATGCATCACGTAAAAATCCGCTGCATCACCGACCTCCCTGAAGAAACCCTCGTTCCATTGCCGATCGGCAACGTTCCAGCTGCCAGTGCCATCGTAGTGAAGAACCTGACCGCCGATATAAATCGTCTCATCCAACTCGGCAGCCGCACCCCGCATCGAATCGGCGAAGATCTTGAAATGCTTCCCATAGGTCTCACCATTAATGATCTGAGGTTGACCATCCTTATTCACCGTGGTATCAATCTGCCAGCCAGCCTCCCAGGGTCCGGCGTTCTCGTTACCGAGCTCCCAGAATTTCGTCATACCACCGTCATATCGTACCCACTCCGCCGCCAGATGCGCCGCCTGCTCTGCGGGTCGGTCGCTTAAACCATACCGGGCATATCCATAGTTTATCGTAATCAGTCCTTGACAGTCGACTTGATCGCGCATATCAAGATACCTGTCGAAGGTCAGAGGATAGTTCGGACCATATTGCGGATGCAGTCCGATCGGCTGACCATTGTTCGTGCCATCAGGTATCGTATTCGGCAGGTCGCCCGGATTGCCGTTCCAAAAGTAGATATCCGACCAACTGCCGCCCGGGAAACGTATGAACGTGGGCGCTAACTTCTCCAGATGTTCCACCAGCGTCGGATTGTTCTGATCCTGCCCGACCCATACGGCGACGGCGTTACCGAAGACGTATTTAGAAACCTTGCCGAGCGTGTCTGCTGTCTTGATCGTAAAAGTTACAGTGGGATCATCGGTTACGTTTTCTACTTCCTCATAAACCGGTATCGTGGCGTATTTCGGCTCAAAGTCGTAGAGGAAGCAGTTTTCTTCTTCCTGGGCGATGAGGGGTAACGAGGTAATGGCTAAGATGAGTGTAAGCAATATGGTGTAACGAAAATTCATGGTCGGACTCCTTGGATATTTTTGATTTTTAAATTATTGAAAAAAAATTAACACGAAGCTCACGAAGAATATAAAGAACACGAAGCCCCTTAACCCGGCCACCTTTAAGAAATTTATTTAATACTATTTTATTATAATCTATTGTTTTCTAATGGTCAGGTGTATAGCACTTCTTGTTCCTCTAATGCTTCATGGATAAATCTTTTCTTCGTGTCCTTCGTGATCAAATCTTTTCTTCGTGTGCTTCGTGTTGATGCTTTTTTTCTTTTTCTTCATGGTCATAGCCTTTCGTTGGTCACTATGTCCATTAAACAGATCACTAAAACTGCACCACCGTTTTCACCCCTTCGTACAGCACTACCTTATCCGGCTGCGCGGTTATCTCCAGGCCGGTGCCCTGATCTGGACCTACCAGTACCACGTTAAACGTATGCTTCTCTAACATGCCGGGGAATTTACCCTGCCGGTCATGTATCGTCAACCGTCTGTTCGCATCATCCCAATCGAACTTAATCGTTGCGCAAACCCCTTTTTCATAATTGTACGTATCATTTTCATCTTCATATAAGTTAAAACTGGCATCGGCGCCAGGGCAGACACGTAATTCGATCGGATCGGCTGGTTTTTCATCTGAATATTGGAGGAACGGTCCCATGGGGATAATGGATCCGACTTTCACGAGCAACGGAATTTTATCGATCGATGCGTCCGCCGCTATGGTCTGTCCGCCTTCAAACACCTCGCCCGTCCAGAAATCGATCCATCGATGTCCTGCAGGCAAATAGACCGATCGTGTCATCTCCCGGTTTTCAAATCGTTGTTCCTCGGAGAAAATTGCTGGCGTCTTCCAGTGTAATTTCATCTTGGCCGCACCGGTCGACCGGTTTTCCATCTCAAGAACAAAGCTATATTCCTGATTGGCATCCAATTGCACATCTTTCGTATACTGCTCCACGCTCGTATAGACATAAGGCAGTTGTTTTCCATCGAGATATAAACGTTTCGCATCGTAACTGACCAGATGGAATTGATATTTGCCCGTTTCGGGTGGAACCAGTTTACCCTCCCAGCGTGCCGCGAAAGTGGAGTCTGTTAGATATTCCGGCCGCCCGGTGTACCATACGTGTTCAATATTGGGCTCGATCTGCTGATGGCTCACCGTGCTGAAATCCGGATCCTGATAGTATGTGGCCAGAATTCCAGGCTTTCCATCCGGAGTCTTAAAGTGCACTGGTTCAATCAACACACTCGGTTCCGGCGGCTTGTGAATCATATATTCGGTGACCGGACATACCATCATCGCAGGTCCGAACATGAACTGATCGTCGATCGAATAGGTCTTTTGATCGTCGACGAAATCCATGGGTAAGCCGCGCATCATGGTGTAACCATCGTTCGTAACCTGCCAGGCTAATGAATAGATATAGGGCAGCAGTCGATAACGTAAGTTATCAAACTTAACCAACACGGGGACGAATTCGCCGAATTCCCAGATCTCCCGCGGCGTCTCTGAGCCATGCGCGCGGAAGATCGGACAGAACGCACCGAACTGGAACATTCGGGCATATAATTCCTGATACGCCGGATCCTTACCGCCGTTCATGAAAACACCACCATATGCGCCAATCACGAATGCACCTATATCGAACGTCCAGTAAGGAATACCGGCCATGCAAAAATTAAGACCTGCGGAGATCTGATTTCTGTAAATTTCCCAACTGGCCCCGATATCGCCCGACCAGGTGGTGGTGGCGCATCGCTGCTGGCCTGCGAAGGCGGATCGTGTGAGTATATACGCACGTCGCTGGTCCGTCTCTTTGCGTAAATTATTGTACAAAGCCTCTGTCATGGCCAGCGAATAGGTATTCAGATATCGCGCCCAGGTGCCGAGATGATTCATACCGACCTGCTTCATCTCGTATTCTTCTGCTTCCTTCGTGGTAGCATTCACGATGTCCGGTTCGGTGGAGTCGATCCACCATGCATCGATACCGGTCGAATACAACCCCTTCTTCAGATAGTTCCAGTAGAGATCATTGGCATCGGGATTGTAGGCATCATAGTATTTGAACGTGCCCCAACCAACGGTATCAAACAGATACCCTTTCTTCGCCATCTCCTTGTGGATCGGCGTATTGTAACCCAGTCCCGGCCAGATGGATATCATCATGTGATAATTCATCTGATGGATCCGCGCTACCATCTCGGTCGGACGGGGGAATTTCTTTTCATCGAAAAACATCTGACTCCAATTTTCACGTCCCTCCCAATAGTCCCAATCCTGAATGATGTTATCGATCGGGATCCTTCGCTTTCGATATTCCTCCGCCACGCTGAGTAATTCGGTACGATCCTCATAATGCTCCTTGCTCTGCCAATAACCGTAGGCCCATTTACCATACAGCGGAGCATGACCCGTAAGGTCGCGGTAACCTGCAATAACCTCATCCAGATTATCCCCGTAGATGAAATAGTAATCGACTTGGTCGCCTACCTCGGACCAGAGCGATGTCTCGCCGTTGGTATCATCGAAAATAGTCTTCGAATAATTGTCCCACAAAATGCCATATTTCTGCGTAGAGACAAGAAATGGCGTAACTGCATCCGTGTTGGTTTGCACCAGTTTTACAGACTTTCCGCGATAGTTCATGTAACCATCCTGATGCTGACCCAATCCATAGATTCCCTCATGCCTGGTCAATTCAAATTTCTGTTGAATAGTGTAACCATCACCATGCTTCTGGCTGTTCTGTTTGATCAGCGCTCTCCCTTGCTCTTTCAGAATAATACGATCATTGTGGTCGAGGTAATTCACTTCACCGTCTCTCTTTGAGATAGTTACACACAAGCGATCTGTGCATAATTTGACATAATGCTGACTCTCCCGCATCTCAAGTTGAATTTCCGGCAGCTCTGTCTGTAGAACGACCAGACTCCTCTTTTCCTGATTGGCCTGAGGGAGCCATTTAACCACTCTCACCATATCATCGGCATAGAACTGTACCTTTACATGCTGGGTTTTCATCTCCAGCTGCACACCGTTCTGAATCGATTGAACGGTGACCGGATCTGATGAGCAGCCTATGATCATGAAACTCAGTATTAAGGTCATCAGAAAGCTGATTCGCGTTTTCATAGCACGCCATCCTTATTTCAAGTGTTGATATTGGTATTTTTTTTGGTAATGTATTATTATTTCAAAAGCCTTTTCCACGAAGGACACGAAGATCACGAAGACCACGAAGCCCTACCCCCATCACTTAACAAAATTTAACTCATTTCCAAACAATAAGTTACAATTTTAAATTTAGTATCTAATTACGTTTCTTCATGGACTAGTTCAATTAATCTTCGTGTCCTTCGTTTTCTTCGTGAGCTTCGTGGTAGTTGTGATTTTTATTTTTCAGTACTGAGTATATTTTTTGATGGTTCGGGTATTACCGAATAAGCCCTTTCCACGAAGGACACGAAGATCACGAAGACCACGAAGCTCTCCCCCCATTACCTATGTTTTTTAACTACATAATAAATAATAAATTATAATTTGAAAATAATAATATATTTGAAATTTTTCCAGGACTAATCAAATTAATCTTCGTGTCCTTCGTTTTCTTCGTGAGCTTCGTGGTAAAAGATTATTTTACTTAAACTTCCACGTCCTTATAATACTAACCCATCCTAATCCAGAATGGTTGAACAACCTCACCTGCTCTTCAACGAAATACTCGCTCCTTCAATGCCTATCGATTTTGCTGTGAGCGTTATCGAACCACTCGTCTCCGTCGTCTGAACCACGACCAGGCACAGACCGTTAAATGCCTTGCGGTAGTTCGCTCTGAACGGCTCATGACTGGTCTGGCAGCCGTTGTCGACGCCGGCGATGAATCCTTCACCCTCGATCTCGAAGTGGATCAAATTATCTGCATACGGCACCAGCGTTCCATATTCATCCACAACCTTCACCGTAATAAATGAAAGATCTTTCCCATCGGCCGTGATAACATCTCTATCAGCGCTTAAAACAATCTTCGCAGGCGCTCCTGCAGTCATGACCTTCTTCGTAAGGATCTCTTTACCATTCGTCCTGGCAATACCCGTCAGCGTACCGGGTAGATACGCCAGTCGCCACATCAGATGTAAATCGTCACCCTGCTTCGTTTTAGCACCAAGGGAGGTATCATTGAGGAATAGCTCCACTTCTTCCTCACTGGTATAAACCCATACATCAATTGTATCTCCTTCCGCCCAATTCCGATTGGGGAATATATGCAGCACCTGTTTATCCGTCCATTCGCTCTGATACATATAGTAGGTATCCTTGGGGAAGCCTGCCAGATCGATGATCCCAAAGTAGGAACTCCTCGATGGCCACCCATACGGCGTCGGTTCACCCAGGTAATCGAAGCCGGTCCAGATATACTGGCCCGACAGGAATTCGTGTTTCTTCATGATCTTCCACGTCTCCTCCTGGGTGGAACCCCAGGGAGTGCTGCAATTATCATAGGCGGAGCAGGTGTTGTCAGGATTTCCAAACGTGAATGGGATGTCCCAATGCGTCGGCCAGCGATGAATCAGGTCGGATGGCATGTCGTAATACCCGCGGGTTGCCAGGCTCGATACGGTCTCAGTCGCTATAAATTTACCGCCAGGGAATGTTTGCGGGAATGATGGAAAATCGTTATGATGATAATTGTAACCAATAAGATCAAGCGCACCCGATTTAATAACCGGATTGGTCGGCACCGGACCGTTGCACGCCGCCGTGATCGGGCGGGTGGTGTCGAGCTCTCTGATGATACAGGCTAATTCTCGGGCGATATGTATACCGCTGCTATCCTGTTCGTCCCACTGTTCCAACACCTCGTTCCCGATGCTCCACATGAACACGCTGGGATGATTGCGATCGCGCAGTACCATGGCTTCCAAATCCTTCCGATGCCATTCGTCCCAATCCAACGCATAATCAAATTCTGTCTTCTTTTTCTTCCACATGTCAAAGGCTTCGTCCATCACGATAAATCCCATGCGGTCGCATAAATCCAGCAGCTCCGGAGCCGGTGGATTATGGGATGTGCGGACACCGTTGCAGCCCATCTCCTGAAGTATCTCCAACTGTCGCTCCAGTGCCCTGGCATTGATAGCGGCTCCAAGACAACCTAAGTCATGATGATTACACACACCATTAATCTTGACCGATTTTCCATTCAGGAAGAATCCTTTCTCGCTGTCGAACTCAAAGGTCCTGATGCCAAACGTGGTTTCATAATTATCACATGCCTTACCGTCTCGTTCTATCGTGGTGATTGCAGTATATACGGACGGATCGTCGAGCGACCACAGCGCAGGATCGTCGATTTTTACCTCCTGTACGAATTCAGCAGAAGCATCTTGCGGTAACGTGATCTCCGACTCCGCGACGGCAACCTGTCTACTATCTTGATTAATAATAACAGTCTTCAACATCAAGCTCTGTTCGTCCTCTGTGGCGTTCCGCACCCTGGTTTGGATCGATACCTGAGCCGAGTCCTCAGTCACCAGCGGCGTCGTGATGAAAGTCCCCCAGTGATCCACATGCATTTTGCCAACGGTTACCAGGCGCACATTACGGTAGATTCCGGATCCGGAGTACCAGCGTGAATTGGGTTGTTTCGAATTATCTACTCTCACAGCTAATATATTATTCGTCTCTCCGAAATTCAAAAACGGTGTCAATTCATAACGAAACGAACTGTAGCCATAAGGCCGTTTTCCAAGATAGTGACCATTGAGCCACACTTCGCTGTTTCGATAGACGCCATCAAATTCGATAAACATCATGACCTCTTTACTGGTTTCGGGCACGGTAAAATGTTTACGATACCAGCCGATACCGCCCGGCAGTGCCCCACCTCCGGGAGTGGCGGGATGGGCATCACTAAACTCCCCCTCGATGCTCCAGTCGTGCGGCAGATCGAGAACGCGCCACGCCGAATCGTCCAGGGCGGTTTCTTGTCCTCCTGGCACATCCCCCAGGTGAAATTTCCAGTTTGCGGTGAATAGTTCGCTTACCCTCACCTTTTGTGTGGATGTGCTGCACGTTAATATGGCGGTGAATATGGCGATAGACAGGATGAATGCTATCTGTTTTATTAATGGCTGATTCATTTATAGTTTCCTTTATATTGATATTAAAACGCTTTTATCACGAAGCTCATGAACGACACAAAAACAATGATTTTACCACAGAGGACACAGAGAACACAGAGCCCTCCCCCACAACCACCAGAGTTTAAAATATTTAATGAAATTTATTATATGTTGAATTTATAATTCTTATAAATTCAACATCACATGGAGTGGCGGGGCTCTGTGTCCTCTGTGTCTTTTCTGTGTTCTCTGTGGTTCCCAAAAACAGAACTCCTGAAAACGAGCGCTCCCAATCATTTATTTCATCTCCACCACCAATTCCGCACCATCATACTTCACCACCGCATCCGGTTCGACGGTAAAATCCAGACCGGACGGTTTATCTTCTCGTACCCATACAATCTCAAACGTTCTTGTCGACAACATTCCGGGAAATTCACTCTGGCGTCTACCGATGGTCAAAATCTTTTCCTTCTCAGAGTAGCTCATTGTTATCATCGTGAATTTACCCTGCTCGTAATTATAATTCACGTTCTCGTCTTCGTAAAGGGTAAACGAAGCATCCTCACCGGTGTAGACAAACAGGCGGATGGGATCTGCGGGCTTTTCATCCGCATATTGCAGCTCCGGTCCGCATGGGACGATCGAACCTGCCTTGACATAGAGCGGAATGTCCGTGTAAGGTGCCTCAGCCGTAATCGACTGGCCGCCGGGATAGTATGAACCGGTTTTCAAGTCGTACCAACCCGTCCCGGCAGGCAGATAGACCTCTCTCGAGCGGGCTCCGTAATCGGTCACCGGGTTGACAAGCAAGTATGAACCGAACATGAACTGATTACCGATGTTGAGGACATTTTCATCATTCCCGAAATCCATAACCAGCGCCCGCATAATCGTATAGTTGTCATGCGTCACCATGCCGGCCAGCGAGTAAATATAGGGCATGAGACGATAGCGTAATTTGTCATAGGCAACCATCGTCTGATATGCTTGATGGTCCGGTGGTGCAATGTTAAATATCTCGCGGTAGGGGAATTGTCCATGCGAGCGGAACAGCGGACAGAACGTCGCGAACTGGAACCACCTGGTATTCAGCTCCCGCCACTCATCCAGATCAGTATCATCCGGATGTTCGTATCGAGATTCCACCGCGAAACCGCCGATATCGGTGGTCCAATAAGGAATACCCGACAGTGAAAAATTCAATCCCGCCGGTATCTGTGCCTTTAAATCGTGCCAGCGAGAAACCACATCCCCGCTCCATGTCGCCGCCGCATAGCGCTGCTGTCCTGCATAGGCAGATCGGGTCAGGAGGAAAACACGCTGGTCGGGATTCGTTTTGCGCTGATTCTCATAGACTCCTTTGGTGATCATCAATGAATAGGCATTTTCGTATCGTGCAGCGGTTCCGAGGGCAGTGGGGTGCATGCGCAGCAGGCGCTCGGTATCCGAAACATTCGATCCGAGGTCCGGTTCCGTGGCATCGAGCCACCAGGCATCGAATCCTTTGCTGAAAAGCTTTTCGTTGATATGCTTCCAATACAGATCCCGGGCATCCTTACAAAACGGATCGTAAAACGTCGATACGTAGCCAGGTCCCACCCAATCTCGTTGAGCCGTTTCGCTGGTGTGTTTATAGAGCCAGCCTTTCTCATTAAACTCATCATAATGTTTCGTGCCCACGTAGAATTTAGGCCATACTGAGATCATGATGTGCGCATTGAGTTCGTCGTGAATTTGCTTCACCATCCCAACGGGATCAGGGAATCGTGTAGAATCGAATTCATGACTCCCCCACTTGTCCTCTTCCCAGTAAAACCAGTCCTGCACGATATTATCCAGCGGGATAGAGCGCTCTCTGTATTCTTGTACGACCGACAGCAGTTCGTCCTGCGTCTTATAGCGTTCACGGCATTGCCAGAACCCCAGCGCCCATTTCGGCATCAGAGGTGCCTTACCGGTTATCTTTCGGTAACCTCGAATGACATCATCGAGATCCTGTCCATATACAAAATAATAATCGATCTGATCCGCAACATTAGAATACAGGGACAGGCTGTTTTGATACAGCTCATCCTCTGGAGTAAGACAGGTTAGTCCTATTGCGCCACCGACGGGGATCCATTCGATTTTGACAGGATATCGTTTACCCGCTTCCATATAGAGACGCGGCGAGTGCGTCCACGGCAGCCAGTTCTGGCGCCAGGCATCAGCCACCAGCTCCCCGTCCAGCCACAGCTTGATATAGCCGGACGAATAGAGTCGGAATTTATGAACACCGCTCTCGTTCGATTGGATCTCACCGCTCCAGCGAACGCTTCCGTGATTGAGGTTAAAGCCTTCCGGATATACACCGGGCTGGTCCACGAAATCATGTTCGATCACAGACTCGGTCTGCGATGTGAGAAGATCATTGAACTGAGGATCATTAAAATACTCTACCGACAGTCCCTCACTCTTTCCAGCATTATTATATAACGACAATGATGATAACGGCCGATAGTCCCTGATGTCCCCAAATTTCGTTCGGGAGTAATTATCCCACAGGATACCATAATTCTTATTGGAGACGAGAAACGGCACCACGGAGACGATGTTATGCTGCCACAGATCCACATCATGACCCTTGTAGTTCATGACCGCGTTCTGGTGTTGGCCTAATCCATAGAACGCCTCGTCCTCAGGCGAGTCGAACAGCTGCTGGACGTGGAACGTCGGCTCGCCCATCACCTCTGCAGCAGTAAATATTTTACCACCCACGGCTTTCTCATGTAACAGCAATTGCCCGGTTGTATCTAAAAAAGTAAGTGATCCGGTGAGCTTATCTACACGGACGGTGAGTAGAGATGTAGCGATTTCGAGGTAATCCTCTTTTTCGTCCAGCGACCATGATGCGGACTCCCATTCAGAGTTGTTCACCATGAGACTAGGTCGCGTCGAAAACGTATCCGCGGGAGTCGCCACGATGCGGATGATGTCATCGCTGCAAATCTGGATTCTCATCCAGCGAGGATCCGTCTCCTTCTTTTTTTCGATTTCAAGCAGAACGCCATCGGACTTCCTCTCGAAGGCATGTATGCAGGAACTGTTCAATAAAAAGATGCCAAGTACGAATATCAGTTGCCATGGATTAGGCTTCATACGAAAAACCTTTCTTTAAATATCATATTTGATTTATAATGAAAGCCACTTACCTGTCATTGCATTAGCATGTCTAACGCTGTCATTGCGAGGAGCACACCCGTGAAACGGGGGTGCGACGAAGCAATCCCCTGCGACCTATAAGTGACACACAATGCCGCCCAGTGAAGGGGATTGCTTCTCCCGCTCAGCGGGATCGCAATGACAATAAAAACATAACCAGGCAATCAAAATAGAGAGCCTCGCAATGACAGGTAAAAACAATGTTTACGGATTTGCCACCGCGTAGCCCATATCGACACGGTAGACCGTCCATTCCTCACCCAGATCCGTATCGCCGGTGATAATATACGTATAAGAACCATTACCCCAGTACATGTGCTTGCAATAGGCGGGTACGATATTCTTATAGAACATATCGGCGCTCCTGGTATTCGGATTTACGATCAGTAATGGATCCACGGAGTTTGTTGCCAGGAAGATAGTCCCGTTTGACGTTACCGCAAATGATGTTACGATTCGGGATGAGAAATCTCCCAGATCGTTAAAATCTAAAACCAATTCCTGTTCACCCACACTGCCACCCGCACTGATCGCATGTTTATAGATTTTTAGGGGATCTGTGCCGCTGAGCGGTCCTGATATGACATAGAGATATCCATCGTAAAAACGAAGACCATATATCTCTTCATTATCATAGAATCCCGATGTGGTCGGTGTGGCTGACAGGTCAAACGGAACGACGACGATATCGGTACGTCTTCCTCCGGAGTAAAAGTATCCGTCGTTATCGAAGTCGCAATACTTAACCACTTTTCCGGAGGGCAGCCTTGTCCATTGAGACACCTCACCAGTCGACACATTCACAAAATCGATCGCACGATTATTACCTGCCAGATAGAGATTACCGTCCGGCCCGATACTGGCATCCGTTGGTGCTCTTGAAGCAGTGCCTACCAGGGTTTTGTCCCCATTCGGAGCAACTTTTTGTACATATCTCGAGAATTCTTCAACCACATACAAGTTTTCTGCGGCATCGACTGCCACGACTTTCAGTACCGCGTTTTCCACGAATGAACCGTAGCGTTTTATTACTTCATCGATCCTGTAGGGTGTCTCGAATTTCGCTACCAGAAAAGCACTATCGGAAACGACCTTCACGGTACACGAGTCGGTCACCAGATTCGGACGTCGCACGCTAATCATGGTCTCCGATTTTTGATCGATCTCCACGGGGGTGGTACCGAAATAGATACCATTAATGTCAGGGACACCCCCAAAATTTTCTCCGTAGATCGTGATATAGTTGATACCTGGATTCGCAGCGTTGGCCGGTTCGATAGCGGTTATCACCGGTGACGCAGGTTCAGTATAGTCCTCGTACCACAAAGGTTGTACGACATCATAATCACAACCCGTGGTCACCACCAACGACACCGCTATTAAAAGAGCTGCAATCAGTATATTATAATAAATTTTCATAATCTTCAACTCCTCATTTTTATTTACAATGAAATCCGAGCGGTCATGCGTTGAACCTTATCGAATACGCCAAACGGTGTATAAGCGTAGTCAAAAGCGATACCGAACTGCGACACACCTATTCCGAACGAGAGTCCGCGTTCATCGTTGTTAGTTATATAGCCACCGCGCAATGAGAGGACATTCAACAGCCGGTAATCGAGTCCGAACTTTATCTGTTCCGGATGGTCACGATGATGGCTGGCATCGATACTCAAGTAGAGCGATTGATTCGTCGGGCTGTCCTGCATAAGGTCCAATAAGTTCATCGATATTCCGAGACTGAAGACCAGAGGCGCCTGGAACCCTTCCTCGACATATTTCACCTCCTGGGAAAAATTGCGTACCGACATGCCGAACACAAGGCTCTTGAATCCGGTTTTAAACTGTGTACCGAAATCAAAGACAAACGGCGTTAATTCATTGTTTTTTGACACGCCAGTCGTATCAATCACCGTGGTCGAACTGGTATCGGTAACCACCTCTCTCTCGACGATGCGCGGGACAATGCTTTCTCCCAGATCCTGTCGCACCCATCGTACCTGTGCGCCGACACTGAACCGATCTGTTAATTGTCGGGCATAGCCCATGCCAAGCGCCATAGCGCTTAACTCGAACTTTCCGGTATCGTCATACCCCTTGGGATCGGCTCGATTGACACGAGTCCCCAGGAACTCCCCATAATCCACACTCTGAACGCTGAATCCAAGTACTCCATAACGTCCCTTACTGGGACTGACAGCCAGACTGAATGTATTGTGTGTGATATCTGAGATCCATTGATTGGTACTGGCAGTGATGTCGACCAATTGAGTCATATTAGCCATAGCAGCCGGATTAAAGAACAGAGCACTGGAACCGAGCTCAAGGCTCGTCATGGCTTCTGCCATGGCAGCAGCCTTCGCGTCGGATACCACGCTTAAGAACTGAAAGCCAGTCTGGGCTAATTTCGTGTTATCCTCGGCTAACCCATCAGAGCTCCAAAAACTGCTGATGAGTAGTCCTGTTAGCAGTATATATATGATTTTTTTCATTGATTCTCTCCCTATCTAATGACCACAAATTTACGTGTAACCGATTCCCCTTCTGGTGTCTCAACATAGAGGATGTAGATACCGCTGGTGATGATCTGGCCCGACGAAGTCATCGAATCCCAGATCTCATCACCCGTGGTGGTGGTATGATCCTTTTCCCAAATCAAGTCACCCCGTTCGGTGAAGATCTTGAGTTTGCATAGAGGTGGCAAACCATAGAAGGCAATTCGATCATACTGTGATTGATCCCCAAATTGTAACATCCGAGAGCGGATATCATAGGGATTAGGAACGACACGAACTTCTGCCAGCGCGCTACCCGCGGGTCGCCCCAATAGAGCACCGATGCTGGTGACAGTCCAGAACATGCTACTGTAGAGAGTGGTACCCGGCACTTGCGTACCATCGTCTTTGGTTTGAATATAATAGAAGTAGTCGAATCCACGCTTTGCCGTCGTATCGCTGAAGCTTGTAAGATTTGCGTCATCGGTTTCGTAGATCTTTTGATACACCGTCTGCCAATCCAGTATGTTTCCTTCGGATCGATAGATCACATATCCACCGAAATGAGGATGAGTCGTCGCGTTACTCGCCCATGTCAGTTGAATTCGGTCCCCACCGCCGTTAACTGAGAATTCCTCCGGAGGCGGTGGAGGTTGTGGAAGTGTGTAATCAGAGTCGAAGTTTTCTTTCGCCAGACGATATGTTGCCAGAATTGAATCTCGTCCTGTATCGACGACCCAGGCGCGTTTATATTCATTATAATCCGTTGTTGTACTACCGTCCGGAAGTTTGAGCGAAGGTCCACTTCCGGTATTGAACCACTTAAGCCAATTCGAGCCAATTTCACGACCTTTTTCCCAGGAGATTCCGGACACGCCTTCGGCAAAAACGATGCGAATGCTTTCACCGGCTGCGATGGTATAAGGACCGAATCCCTGTCCCATTCCTACTCCGCCGCCAGCGTTTCTTCGTGAATCCTTATAATTATTGGGATAATTATCGCCTACCATTTCATCATGCTGCTGTGGTGGGTGTCCTTCGGTCATCGCTGCCCATCGATCGTTCATAAAGATTTCGTCGTACTGGCTGGGACTTGTATTCGACATGATGGTAATATCAGGACTGAGATGCCAGGTTGTATGGGGCTGTGTGGCATCGTCAGCCTCGTTGCCTGGACCCTTGTCCGCATGCAGCGTTACACAACCGGCAAATTTAGCTGATCCGAGCGTACCGGCGCCGGGATCATCCAACTTGGGACATCCCCAGTCCGCATCGTATGGCGGTCGAGGACTCTTGTCGTAAGGACCATAATAGGAATAAAATCCGCGCATTTGGTATAATGGGGAGTTCTGATCGGTGAAAGCAGAAGCGTTTGGATTCTGTCCGAACCCATGGTTGAGCGTGCTTTCTCCCCAGAGAGAATTGAAACCTCCCCAGACATCACTGAACGATCCGGCTGCTGTTAATCCGCCAAACGCGTAGCGGTAAAAGAAATAGAACCATACATTAGAAAGGGTTTGCGGGTATTCATTACCTTGGGCGTCCACGATGCCCGTATTCTTAAAGACCCATTCATTAATGTGGTAATTCCCATGTTCTGGCTGGGCAAATGCCATGATCTTCTTGGTCACTGTGATTCCGATCGATGTATTGTATCGGACGTACACCATACGATCACACGGAAGGTCAGGATCGATCTCATCCAGAATATCATACTGATCAAGAACCGTAGCGCGGACATCATCTACGGTGACGGCCGGATGGGCAAATTTACCGATCAACTTGATCTCCTGAGGGAAAACCTGATCGGGCATGGCGGTAGATTTTGGACCAGATCCGATAATCTTTACTCCTTTGACTTTCTTCTCTACCGGATCATCGAAATCGGTGCAGCCAATCCACACACACTTCATACGGGTCACGGTTTGATCGATGCTGTATTGAGCTGGCCAGGAGAAATAATTACTGGTGTTATTCGAAAACTCGACCTCATATTCGGCGCCCACTTCATTATAAGGTGATTGAAGCTCACCGACGCGCAGCCATCTGATGTCCTGCGCATGGCTGCCAGAGATAAGGCTTATGCTTAAAAAACAGATCAGGAACACCAGTAACAGGTTTTTATCATTCATTATAATTCGTTTTTTCATAATCACCTCTATTAATATGTATTAGTTACCTAAATCAAACGAGATCCGCAGTCCGAAATAAATTTTCCTGGGATCTAAAAACCAATACGTGGACGCATTCGGCATGTCGATGTAAGCCTTGTCATCCAACGCTTTATCGAGTGCCTGTTTCTCGACTTCCACCCATTGCTCATCTAACCATTGGTAGTAACTCTTACTCGCGTCTTCATAATACCAGGCTCGCTCGTTGCCTCCTCTGGGATCCAGCTGTGACACATGCTCCATGGGCTGAAACTGGACGTCCGGTTCTCTGAAATCTCCGACTCTATCATCTCCCGGAATATTACTGTAAACATTGCTCTCGGGGAGATGGAGCGAAGCCATATAATCATAATCTCCGGTGTTCCAGAGACGTTTCGTATTAAACACATTATTCACATCCACGAAGAGTTGGATTCTGAATTTCCCGACCTGGACCATCTTATCTAATCGCAGATAGGTATTCAAGTAATCTTTAGCCTGCACGTTATAGGCAACGTAAGGTAAATCTCCCGGATTCCACGTCGTCCAGTAACCATCCTGCCAATCGAACACCGTATTTAATCCCAGATCACCCAAAACATGATGATTGAAGACAATGGGGCCCCAATCTTCCGGTGTGAAGAAATTGAGGTTAAATCTGGCATACGGTTGTGGAATGGGGCGATCCTGATACAGGTTGACCGTTGCTTCGTCCCATTTCTTCTGTTCCGTCACATCGTCGAAGCGTCGTGAGCTGCCGAAGTGTCCGGTGGTACTGACCTGATACGTATAATTAACGAAACCATTCCACCACCTTCCCGCGGATTTACGCAGTGTCAGCTCAAATCCGCGTATATCCTGATAATTATTCGAGGTGGAATAGGTATATGAAAATCCATGTGCCATGGAATAATAGCGTGTGAAATCCTGCTGATCGGTGATATCATTGTAGAAAGCTGCCAACTGCAGCATCATGTCCTGAAACATGATGTAGTCAAATCCTAACTCGTAGGATATGGTTTTCGCGAGAGATAAATTCGGATTACCAAAGCTTATCATGGCACCGACGTCATTTCTTGAGGTACGGAATAAACTTTCATATTGTGGCACCTGTTTGAAGTGGCCGTAGTTAAAAAAGAGCTTGGAATTTTCCGTAATGGGATGCGCGATACCCAGTCGCGGACTCAACTGCCACTGTGGTTTGGCTTCCTCCTTCGTGAACACAAGGGAGCTATTATATCTGGATGAGAAGAAAGTCCGATCAAATGGCTCTACATCCCACCAGTCGAGATTCGAATTACTGTAATCCAGACGTAAGCCAAGGTTAGCCGTAAATTCTTTAAATTCAAGTTTATCCTGGATGTAAGACGCTCCGCGAATCGGAAACACGCGCATTTGGACACGATTAGCGTATTTCTCCGAGGCCTGTCCGCCTGACTGGATGTTTCCGTAATTAAAATCGAGATCGTTGTAGACGAATTCGACTCCGCCTTTGACCAAATTATGGAAATTGATCTGGCTCGTGAAATCGGCCTTCAAGGTGGTGGTACCGACCACCGTAAAATCGCGTGCTCTTGATACGTGTTGTCCACCGATGATGATAACCCCGGAGGAAGCGTCTTCTATCGGCCAATAACCGAACGGATTAGAATCCTCATAAAAACCGGGTATAATTTCACGTACGTCAGATGTATCTCTCAACGCACTCGGACGCACATCGTAATCGCGCCGAAAATGCTCAAGCGTAATTTCATAGAATGTTTCAGGGCTTAGTGTGTGCGTCAACTTAGCTGCTAATGATTGGTGTCCTATATCGGCTTTACAAAAGTTGTAATCCGAAAATAACATGACTAAATCGGAGGGACTATAGATGGAACTGGCGACGCTGGCGATATCTCCGGCTGAACGAGGGTAGAAGTAAATTCCGGTGTCATCCCAGTTATGTCGCATCGTGTATTGTTTACCTAACAGACCGGTGAAACGAAGCTTCATAGAAGGTGTGATATCCGAGTTCAGACGGAAGTTCCAGTCGTAATCTCTGTAATCCGGCCTGACAAGCGGAAATAATAACATTTCTCGGGTGCTGCGAACCGAAGTATAGAACCGCAAATTTCCGAGGTGTTTGCTGATAAACGGGACCGGTCCGCCAAATCCGGCGTCGATATCGTAATCCGCCTCGTCGTCAGGTTGTTTCTTCCGTGTTTCATATTGAAAAACTCTCTGCGCACCCAGAGGAGTCAGATCGTTCGTGGGATCATTGTCGGTATTCAATATTCTGGAAACCTCATTCCATCCCATAAAGGACGGATACTGCCGCTGAGTATATTCATCCCAGTTGCCATTCGATGTGCCTGTCCAACAGACATCAGGATCGAAGAACGGTCGCAGGACGAACGAATACGGATCGTGCACATCGAGTATACCGGATCCATTCCAGTATTTTGGAGCCGGAGGATTGTAGCGAACCTGAATCGATCCGGAGTAATTCTGTTTACCACCTTCCTTGGTCACGATATTCACGATACCCGATCGCACCTGTCCGTATTCAGCGTTGAAACCGCCACGTTCGATAGATATCTCCTGCACTGAACTCAGGGGCACTCGGGTGATCGGTTCGCTGTTTCGCGGATCTCTTAAGGTCACACCATCCATCTCCACTAAAATATTATCACCATCACCACCACGGATATTGAGACCACCCTGAACGCTGACTTTACCGCGTGAATAATTGGAGACAAACGATGGCTGGGCAGCACCGTCGGGGAAACTACCCCAGCCGCCGCGTACACCAGCCTGCAAGCCGAGAGCACTCACCACATTGTTGATGGGCAGCTCGTCGACTTCATCCTTTGAGATCGCGACGACACTGGTGGCCACATCCGGCTTGATGATATTACGTTCGGCGATAACGGTGACGACTTCACCTTCGATCACCTCCATCTGGAGATCGAAGTCAACCCGTGCCGTCTGGTCGATGAGGACGCGCACATTATTGACCATCGTCTTCGCGTATCCGATAACGGAGACCTCAATATCGTACTCTCCGGGTGAAACGCGCAATATCGTGTAACGTCCATACAAATCCGTTGCAGCACCCAGTTCGGTTCCTACAACATATACATTGGCGCCGGGTATGGGTTCGCCCGTTGCCTTATCGGTCACAACACCGGCAATCTTTCCCGTGGTTCCTGACCAAAGCGGGGAAGCCAATGCAATAGAGAACAACAGAATCGGTGCTATCACCCTCTTCAGTTGTTTCATATTCTATTCCTCCTTGATATAGTTAAATATTAGGACTGATTTTGAATGAATTGTCTACATAATACCGAAATTAGCATAAGAAGAAAAAAGAATCACCGCGAAGTACACGAAGAAGACACGAAGGACACGAAGCCCTTCCCTTCCAAACAAAATTAGCCACTTTGATTCCATTTTTCACTTGCTTTTTTTAGGATACTATAGTATTTTTTTGTTTAGTGTCGCATTGATTGAGATTGAGAATAGGGATGATTTCAAATCCTTTATCGAAATAATTGGCAATGACTTCAAATCATCAAGTGTACTCAATATCATTCCATCAAAAGTAATTCGATCAAACATCATCTCTGATTCGTCGGAGATGAACCGGAGATCATGTTCAACTTTACTGACTGGTCGTTACAGCATAACTCGGAGACAGAACGTGACGAAAAAGGATAAGCGACAACAATTACCTGCTATGTCAGCGCAACGGAAAGTTATCTTTACGATAGTTACGTTCGCCATCCCTATTTTCTTCTTTCTAGTGCTCGAAGTGTCGTTAAGACTATTCGATTATGGTTCTGATCTATCCGTCTTTAAGAAAGAGACCATTGACGGTACAACTTACTATACACTGAATCCATCCGTAAAAGGCCGCTACTTCAACAGGATCGATTTCCTGCCAGATCCCTCGCCAGAATATTTCACCGTGATCAAACCTGAAGGGACATTCAGAATCTTCTGTCTCGGCGGATCGACGACGGTGGGTTATCCTTACTGGTATAACGGCGCATTTCCATCTTTCCTGCGTGAGCGTTTGCATGCGCAATTTCCCGATCGTTCGATCGAGATCATTAATCTGGGAATCACAGCGACCAACAGCTACACTGTGCTCGACATCAGCAAAGACCTGTTTGCCCTTGAGCCTGACCTGTTAATCGTATACGACGGTCATAACGAATTTTACGGTGCACTCGGGATTGCCTCGAATGCACGAATAACTCCGACGCGATGGATGACGATTGCCTATCTGAAGCTGGTTCACCTGCGAACGTTTCAACTCGCCCGGGACATCGTAAACCGAATACTGACGCTATTCGGAGATGATCCAGTCGATTATGCGAACAGGACAACTATGATGGAACAGGTTGCCGTTGGTAAAAATGTTCCTGCGAACAGCATTGACTATCAAAAGGCATTAAACATATTTAAGAACAACCTGAACGATCTTGCGAATCTCTGTCGCCATCACGAGGTTCCACTTATCCTGAGCACTCAGGTATCGAACTTACGGGATCAACGTCCCTTTATTTCCAACAACAGCAGCGAACTATCACCGCAGCAACGCGACCAATTCAATCGGTTATACGAACAGGGGAAAGATCTTCAACGACAAGGAATGCTTGACTCCGCTATCGTCATGTTTCATTCCGCAATCGCTATCGATTCAACACACGCTGATACACATTACCGACTGGCACAATGCCTAGAAGAAACTGGCGATGTCAGTGACGCACGTATTGAATACATTCTGGCACGAGACTACGATGAGTTGCGATTCAGAACAGATAGCCGATTCAATGACCTGATTCGTTCTATGGGAGCCCATCCAGGATGCCTGGTGGCCGATATCGAGGCGGTGTTCACACGTCTTTCGCCGGATTCAATCGTTGGTAAGAATCTCATTCTTGAACATCTTCATCCGAATGCATGGGGTAATTTCATCATTGCCAGAGAATATTCGACCATCATGGGTGAGCTCGGTTTATTGGCTGCGACTGGCGATCGAAACGGACGAGGTATCGACGATGATCTGCTCTGGAAGCAGCGTCACCTGACCCTGGTGGATGAGCTGATGGCTGAACGAAAGATTAAATTGCTTACCTCCGGGTGGCCATTCAAAGAGCAACCGGAAAGCATCTCCCCTATCGATAAGACGGATTCATTGCGCTTCATTGCCGAACAAGCAGTACGTGGTCAGATCGGTTGGATTACCGCACATGAACTTTCCGCCGACTTTTACTTGAACCGAAAAGATTCTACTAAGGCCATCAGAGAATATGAGACCATCGTTAATCAGCTCCCCCATCATCTCGCCGCCAATCTCAGACTCACTCAGCTTTATTTCGATCAGCGGGAATTCGCCCGGGCAGAAAACACACTCGCGAAATTATTACAACACAGGAAAGACCCTGTAGCTTATCGTGCGTTAGGAGATATCTACTTGCGACAGGGCAAAGCCGAGCACGCTATCCGCTGTTATAGGGAATTGGCCAGATATCCTGAAGATCCAGCAACAGCGCCAGAAAATGCCTATATGCTTGCTCTGGCGTATCTTGTTCAAGGAGAACCGAAAGCCGCGGTGCGAATTCTGGAACAGACCATCGAGCGTTATCCGTCATACAGATCGGCACAGGAACTTCTCGCCAGAGTGCGTCTGCATGAAAATGACCGATAAAGTAAACAGCATGCCGCATCGTAACGCTTGATTCCGATCAGGAATTCGTTCGTATAATGACCAATTCATGCTGATCCATTACTCTGTCATGTAAAGAGACATCAAAATTGACTTCCCATAAAAGCACATTAATGACAAAGAACAACATAACAGTTAATCGATAGAATAAACCATTGCCTATTTAATCACAGTGTAAACGTGATGTTGATCTGACAATAATCAATCAAACATGTTAAGACCTCAGAAGATCTCCGGAGGGTAAGCGAGCACCCCTCCCCCCGGAGATCCATGTGTTTATCAACTATCGCGTATATTACTTCGCTGGGTATTTTCTCTTAGATGGCTTCGCAAATACGTCATTGAAGAGATTTCTCCGCTAAGGTAACCCGTTGCCGTAGATAGTTGATAAACCGACATATAATATCTACGCCTACTTGATCAGAACCATCTTCTTTATGAACACTTCGTCGGCAGCCTGTAATTTGTAGAAATAGACACCGCTGCTCAGATCTTTTCCCGAGAAAATGACCGAGTGGCTGCCGGCATATTGTGCTTCATTCACCAAAACGGCTACCTCGCGACCAAGTACATCATACACTGCCAGATGAACCTTACCATTCTGCTTCAGCGAATAATTGATGTTCGTCGTCGGGTTGAACGGATTCGGATAGTTCTGGGATAACTCATATCGCGTCGGCACGATCTCATCGACCAGGACAGCTACATACTCTTCCAGTTCTGATGAGACATCGCTCCACGAGGTACCGAGTCTCAACTCATCGAAACTGGCCTCGAGTCCGTCGCCTACACTACCACCGAACTCGATGCGGATCGTATTGAAGCCGCTTTTCATGGTCGTCAGAGCTACTGCATCCGCCATGGATATCGCGGGTTCCCCTGCGTATGGATCGGGATTAATCCACATATAGGTGGTATCGTAATCGGTGCTTTCTGCTCCTTGCATCGACGTCTTTCCGACCAGCCACACGGGGCCATCCGTCCATGCAACCGATGATACTTCGTCACCTTCTCCGCCATGCCAACCGCTGCCGCAGGTGTATTTATCAAGGCCATGTCCTTTGCCGAACATACACAGTTCACCGGT
>JAFGOE010000104.1 GCA_016926625.1 Candidatus Zhuqueibacterota bacterium | reverse complement strand
TTGACCCCCAGTCAAGTGCGCTAACCGGACTGCGCTACGCCCCGACGTATGTTTGTATGTGGTGGGATGGGTGTTTTGCGTACGATACCCCTAACGGATGATCCAGCCCGTTTCATCCATGGGCGAATAATTATTCGCCCGTTTCGTCCACCTCGAACACAAACCCTTCCCCTATATCATGATCGTCGATCTCGCTTAAATCTTCCTCACGCGCTTCATCTTCACTATCCCCACTGTCACCAGATTCGATCAGGCTCAGCAACTCCATCACGTCCTTCTTCAAATCAAGGATCATCTGCTCCTTCGACATCTCACGGAATGGGATGTCGATCTGTGTCGGTTCATCTTTGTGCATCAATTTTAATTTCTGCCGCGCACCTTCGATCGTGAACTTCTCCTCATATAACAACTTCTTGATCTGAAAAATGATCTTTATATCATTCAATCGATATATCCTGTTACCCGCCCTGTTCTTTGAAGGTCGTAACTCCGGAAACTCAGTCTCCCAGTAACGTAGAACATATTGCTTCAATGAGGTCAACTTCGATACCTCACTGATCGAATAATATAACTTTTTTATGGGTTTTGGCTTCATCATTCTATCGCTGTTCGATTACCTATCATTATAATAATAATTTGGTTAAATTGCAATAGATTTTTTCAGCATTTCGACTAAGCGACCGTAACATATCGTACCCACCGAACAGGCGCTGATGATACGCTGATTCAGGTCGAATATCTTCGAGAAACTATCCGTCCTTATCTTCCTTCTAAAAATCGGTAAAACGTCGATCGCATATACTCCACGACGCGGAATAAGGTAATTGCCGTACAGCCGTTCCAACCTCACGCGTCGGGTCATGCAACATCCACCGCTGTAGCCGATTTCCTCAGTCGTGCGAATGACCCTCTCATTCACTCTGTTAAACGGATATGACAGAAATTTTACTTCAGCGGATAACTCATCCTCAATCCTATGCTTCGATCTATCCAACTCATTACGTAATTCAGAACAGGTCAATCCTGATAAATCCCGATGCCTCGCCGTATGCGAACCTATCTCCCAGCCTGACTCGGCAAGTCTTCGTATCCCGGACCACGAGGCATGCCGAAACGTCCTGCCACCCAGATTATGGTCCCACCTATTCTCCGCTCCAACATAATCGCTGATTACGAATACAGTGCCGGTCATCCCATATTTTCCCATGACCGGGAACGCATGTCGTACTACCCCCTCATACGCATCATCGAACGTGATGATGATCGATCTGTCAGTAATCGCCTTGCCGCTTACATAATCATCCAAACTGCACGTCTTATAACCTTCTCCGGCGAGGTAGGACATCTGTTTTTCAAATAACGCGGGCGAAACCGTGTTGATGCCCCATTCTGATCGTGTATCGATATTGTGATATGCCAAAATGGGGCATTTCATGCTTATTACTTTAACACCTTTTCCAATGGTACATAGGCCATATCGAACGCATCGGACACACCTTTATAGGTGATCTTGCCATCGATGATATTCACACCCAGGGCGATCTCTTTGTTCGATTTAATCGCCTCCATGGCACCCTTGTCTGCAATCTGGATCGCGTAAGGCAGCGTCGCGTTCGTCAACGCGATGGTCGACGTTCTCGGGACCGCACCCGGCATATTGGCCACACCGTAATGAACCACACCTTCCACTTCATAGGTCGGATTGGCATGGGTCGTCGGATGGATGGTCTCCACACAGCCACCCTGATCCACTGCCACATCCACGATGACCGAACCCTTCTTCATCAGCTTCAGCATCTCTTTCGTGACCAGATGCGGCGCCTTGGCACCATGTATCAACACAGCACCGATCACCAGATCAGCATCGGCGATCTCATGTCGAATGTTTTCCGGATTCGACATCAGCGTGGTTACGTTCTTCGGTAATACATGGTCCAGATAACGGAGTCGATCCAGATTAATATCCAAAATCGTCACATGCGCACCCAGGCCAGCCGCCATTTGTGCGGCATTGGTACCCACAATCCCGCCGCCAAGAATCACGACTTTCGCCGGGGCGACACCGGTTACACCACCGAGCAGCAACCCGCGTCCACCGAACAATTTCTCCAGACAACGTGCACCTGCCTGCACCGCCAGGCGGCCGGCCACTTCACTCATGGGATTCAACAAGGGCAGACTGCCATCCCCACGTTCTATGGTCTCATACGCTATGGCGATGGATTTCGATTTGATGATAGCGTCGGTTAAAGGACGCGATGCGGCGAAATGGAAATAGGTAAATAAAATCTGATTTTCCTTAATATGCGGCCATTCCTGCTCCAACGGCTCCTTCACCTTCATGATCATGTCGGACTGAGCATATACGTCAGCCGCTTTGTCGATGATCTTCGCCCCTGCGGCGATATACTGTGAATCCTCAAAACCACTCCCTTCACCAGCATGTTTCTCGATCAAAACTTTGTGACCTCTCGCGATAAGCATCTCCGCTCCGGAGGGTTGCAGTGCAACTCTGTTTTCGTTCGCTTTTATCTCTTTCGGCACTCCGATAATCATTAAACAATTCCTCCATAATAAAAGTTAAGTAAGACTGTCGACCATCCTCTATTTAGGACTTAATATAGTTGTAAAATAGTTATCATCATTGAATAGTTCGTCGGCGACTTGCATCACACTGTCGATCGTAACCTCATCAATCTTGTGTAGCACCGAATCCAGTGTATGATATGTACCCAGATAGAGTTCGTTCCGTGCAAGACGGTTCATGCGCGAAATCGTGCTCTCAAGCCCCAACATCAACTCGCCTTTAAACTGATTTTTCATGTTAAACAGTACATCAGGACTGATCGAATCGCGCTTAATGGCGGCTAATTCATTTCGAATCACTTCGAGAATCAGATCGATATTCGTCGGATCGGCAGAAAAATAGACGCCGATTAAGCCGTCATCGAGGAAAAAATCATAGAAACTGTAGATGGAATACACCAGACCCAAATCCTCCCGAACCTTTTGGAATAATAACGAACTCATTCCCCCGCCAATCAGATTGTTCAGGATCAATAACGGGAATTTTTGGGGATCAACATACGAATATCCGTGCATCCCGAAACAGACATGGGACTGGGAACAATTCGTAAAATTTTGTACGGACTTGCTCTTCGTTTTCGGAACACTTGTCAGCTTTCGCTCTCGCATCTCAGGGAGATCAGTGTAATATTTCTCCACCAATGATACGAGCTCGTCGTGATCGACCCTCCCGGCTGCCGATATCACGATGCGATTGGCAGCGTACGTCTCCTGCATGTAATCCAGTAGCTGTTTCTGTGTAAAACTCTTTATATTACTCTCTGTACCGTAAATTTGATATCCAAGGGGGTGACTGTCGTATATGGTCTGATAAAAATGATCGAAGATCAAATCATCAGCCGCATCATTCGACTGATAGATCTCTTTTAGAATCACATCCTTCTCTTTTTGCATCTCGTTTTTATCGAACAGCGAATTCAGCATGATGTCGGACAACACATCAACGGATAAAGCAAGATGTTCATCTAAAATATGTGCATTATAACATGTAACTTCTTTGGTGGTGAACGCGTCGAGACTGCCACCGACTATTTCGAGGCTCTCGGCGATTTGACGGGTAGTGCGGTTCCTGGTACCCTTGAACAACATATGTTCCAAAAAATGGGATATTCCGTTGCTTAATTCGTTTTCATCTCTGGAACCAACCGTTATCCAGGCACCCAGGGCGATAGAGCGAACATATGGAATATGTTCGCTGATGATTCGTAAGCCATTTTTTAATTCGGTCTTCTTATAGAGGGGAAAAACCATGATCCCCCTCTCAATGATCCGAAGATGGTTTGTGAAAATCGGGTTTCGGTAACAACGCCTTGCGGCTTAGATCAAGCTTACCCTGCGGATCGACCTTCATCAATTTCACCTCAATCTCATCGCCGACCTTCAGCACATCCTCTACCCTGTTAATGCGTTTATGATCGATTGCGGATATGTGCAGCAGTCCTTCCTTTCCGGGAAGTATCTCCACAAAAGCGCCGAAATTCGTGATACGCTTCACTTTACCCTTGTAAATTGTACCGACTTCCGGTTCCTGTACCAATTCCTCGATGATCTGGCGAGCACGCAACCCGCTTTCTGCATCCACCGATGCGATGGTCACGGTACCATCATCATTAATATCGATCGCAGCTCCGGTCTTCTCGATGATCTCCCGGATCATCTTTCCGCCGGGACCAATGATCATACCGATCATATCCACATTGACACGGAACGATAAGATGCGCGGTGCGTAACTCGACAGCTCAGTGCGCGGTTTATCGATGGTACGGTTCATGATCTCCAGTATCTTTACTCTTCCTTCTCTCGCTTTCTGCAGGGCCACTCGCAGCACTTCAAGCGGCATCTCTTTGGTCTTGATATCCATCTGAAAAGCAGTGATTCCCGCTTTGGTCCCGGCAACCTTGAAGTCCATGTCTCCCAGATGATCTTCATCACCCAGAATGTCGGTCAGTACCTCGTAACGGTCGTCTTCCTTGACCAATCCCATCGCGATTCCTGCCACCGCGTCCTTGATCGGTACACCGGCATCCATCAGCGATAATGAACCCGCACATACGGTCGCCATGGACGACGAGCCGTTCGATTCGAGTATATCGGACACGATTCGAATCGTATACGGGAAGACTTCATCATTGGGAATGATATTCTTTAAGGCACGTTCGGCCAGATTGCCATGTCCCACTTCACGGCGACTCGTACCGCGCATCGGCTTGACCTCTCCCACCGAGAAAGGCGGGAAATTATAATGCAGGATGAAGCTTTTGTAAAATTCACCTTCCAGCTCATCCATCTTTTGTTCGTCCATCTTGGTGCCCAGCGTGGTCGCTGCGAGCGATTGCGTCTGCCCGCGCGTGAATAATGCCGACCCATGAGTGCGCGGAAGCAGCGCCACTTCACATTCGATAGGTCGTATGTCGTCCGGGCCACGGCCATCGAGACGTCTTTGATCATCGAGGATCATCGAACGAACCAGCTTCTTGTGGATCTCTTCGACGACCGCTGCGACTTTCTTTTCGCATTCCGGATAGTCTTCGCTGAGCTGCTCCGAAATTTCCTTGATGAGATTACGAAGCTTATCGTTCCGCTCCTTCTTCTCGGTGATCTTAACGATCTCCTCCATACGATCCCGAGCGGCTGTTTCGATTTTGCTCACCAGGTCAGTATCGTCCTCTCCTTGCGGTACCTCTTGCTTGGGAACACCACATTTTTCGACCAAACGTTTTTGCAGATCGATAAGCTCTTTAATTGCAGTATGGGCGAATTCGAGGACCTCAAGCATGTCCTCCTCAGATATCTCCCTCGACTCCCCTTCGACCATAATGATCGAATCCTCTGATCCTGCGATAACCACATCCACATCGCTATCCTCCAGTTCGGAGAAAGTCGGATTGATTACCAACTGTCCATGAACTTTCCCCACTCGAACCGCCGCAATGGGACCTGCAAATGGGATTTCAGATATCGACAGCGCCGCCGAGGCCCCCAGCACGCATAGTACATCAGGATCATTCTCTTTATCCGCAGATAACACGGATAGAATAATCTGCACTTCATTTAAATAATTATCCGGAAACATCGGACGAATCGGACGGTCGATCAGACGACTGGATAGTACCTCATTTTCACTCGGTTTCCCTTCGCGCTTAAAAAATCCACCCGGAATTTTCCCCGCGGCATAAGCCTTTTCCCTATATTCTACCGATAACGGGAAAAAACCCTGTCCCTCAACCGGCTCCTTACTCGCTACGGCTGTCGCCAATATTACTGTCTCCCCAAACATAACAACGACGGCACCATCCGCTTGCTTCGCTAATTTACCAGTTTCGATGGATAAATTCCTGCCCGCGAATGTCATTTCATCCTTAAAATACATTTTACCTCCATACTGCACAGTCTACCAAACTAACGTCTGATTCCGAGCTTTTGAATAATTTCACGATATCGATTAATGTCTTTCTGATAAAGATAGTCAAGAAGCTGTCTGCGCTTACCAACAATCTTTAATAAGCCACGCCGTGATGCATGGTCCTTTTTGTAGATCTTCAAATGTTCTGTCAACTGGTTGATACGAGTCGTGAACATCGCAATCTGAGCTTCTGCACTACCAGTATCTGCTACAGTTTTACCGTATTCCTTGAAAATCTCTTGTTTTTGTTCTGTTGTCAATGTCATTTAAAATCTCCTGTTTGATATTTTACTACTGAAAAACGTCTTCCGAAAAGTTTCCTAATAATTCCTTAAAATCATCCAGAGTCATCGATTCTTCGATCCGATAATCTCCTACACGAGTCCGCGTAAGCGAATGTAAATTTCCCTTACAGCCTAACTCGTTACCCATATCTCGTGCGAGCGCACGAATGTATGTTCCTTTACTGCAGACAACATGGATTGTGATAAACGGTGGATTGTAATCCAAAATATCCAACGCACGGATAGTCACTATCTTGGGTTGTCGTTCGATTACCTTCCCCTGCCGCGCCAGTTTATAGAGCCGGCGTCCGTTCACCTTCTTTGCCGAATACATCGGCGGAATTTGTGGTACCGACCCCTCGAAACGCCGACACACCTCTTCTACTTTTTCGAACCTTATTGGCGATGGATCGCCTCTTGCGATCACCTCTCCGGTTACGTCATCTGTATCGGTTTGAACCCCTAATTCGATCGTCCCGATGTACTCTTTCTCCGATTCCATTAACTCCGGCACCTTCTTGGTCGCCTTGCCCGTACATACCAACAACACCCCGGTGGCAAACGGATCCAGTGTACCCGCATGCCCCACTTTCTTCACATTCACCAGTTTCCTCACCCGCGAGACGACATAGAAAGACGACTTGTGGATGGGTTTGTTGAAATTTAAGATCTCACCGTCTGCAAAGTTGAAGGTTTGATGATCTATTCGTTATCCCCTTCTTTGATTTGAACGATTAAGCTCTCCACATGTTGTGCGTAATCAGCGACGGTGTCGTAATAGAATCTGATCTCCGGCGTGTACCTGAGCTTCAGATTCTTGCCGATCTCAGTCCTGATGTAACCGCAGGCGCCATCCAACTTTTTTTGCATGGCCGGACGATGGGACACATCGTCCAGTAGCGTATAGTAGATTTTTGAACTCTTTAAATCCGGTGACAACTTAACGCACGTTATGGTCACGAATTTTATCCCGGGATCCTTTATCTCCTGGACAAGAATTCGACTAATTTCGCGCTTCAACATCTCAGAAACGCGATCAATTCGTTTTGACATATCACAAATTCCTAATATAAATCACGATGCTGGTCGACAAGCTCAACACGTGTTTCCGCCAGAATTAATTTCTGTATCTCGTTAAACATATTATCGATAATCTTACGGTCATTGGAAACAGCGGCGAATCCAAGCTGCGCCCTCTGCCATTTGTCATGATCAGCTACCTCGGCCACGGATACATTGAACTTGTTCCTGATGCGAGACTTCAGACTCTTTAGAATGAATCGTTTCTCTTTCAAAGAACCGCTTGCTGGAATAAATAATTCCACTTGATAGATTCCGACTAACATGCTATTTGGGTATAATTAATTTACGTTTGATCTCTTCGATTTTATAGGTTTCGATGATATCGTTCACCTTGATATCATCAAAATTCTCGAACGCCATACCGCACTCGAATCCACTTGCAACCTCTTTCACATCTTCCTTGAATCTCTTTAGCGAAGTTATTCGCCCATCGTGTATCAATTTATCGTCACGATAAAGCTTTGCCTTATCGTTCCTGGTCACCTTGCCACTGACCACATAACACCCAGCAACGGTTCCGACTTTGGGGACCTTAAATATATCTCTGACCTCGACCACGCTGAGGTTCTTCTCTTCGAATTCAGGTTCTAATAAACCTTCTAACGCATCTTTCACATCGGAGATCGCATCATAGATCACGGTGTAGATTCGTATATCCACCTTCTCGCGGCGTGCGATTTCTCTGGCTTTCACTGTGGGACGAACATGGAACCCGATGATCACAGCATCCGAAGCCATGGCTAATAGAACATCCGATTCAGAGATAGCACCGACGCCTTTGTGGATGATGTTGACTGCGACTTCATTGTTCGATAACTTAACGAGGCTATCGCTCAAGGCCTCACTCGATCCATCCACATCAGCCTTGATAATGATCGATAATTCTTTAACTTCCCCATCTTTGATCCGTCTGGAAATTTCATCGAGCGTTACGTGCTTGATCTTTCGCTGCTCGATCTCACGCCGAATCTGCTGACGGTTGAAGCTGATCTGCTTAACGTCTCTCTCGGATTCTAACACGATAAATGTATCACCAGCCTGTGGTAATCCGGAGAACCCGAGCACCTGTACCGGCATCGAAGGCGCCGCTTTCCTGGTCTTATCACCCTTGTCGTTAAAGAGCGATTTGACGCGACCACTGTACTGTCCCGAAATAAACGGATCACCGATTTTAAGCGTGCCCTTCTGAACCAGCACCGTCGCCACAATACCCATACCCTTGTCCAGTTCCGATTCGATTACCACACCTCGGGCCAACCTATCCGGGTTCGCCTTTAACTCCAGCATCTCGGCTTCCAACAGGATGCTGTCCAGCAATTTATCGACCCCTTCTCCGAATTTAGCCGATATTTCGATACATTGATATTTGCCGCCCCAACCTTCCACCAAGATATCATGCTCTGCCAGCTGTTTTTTGATCATTTCAGGATTTGCATTGGATTTATCGATTTTATTGATCGCCACAATGATGGGAACACCAGCGGCCTTGGAATGATTGATGGCCTCCACTGTCTGCGGCATGACGCTGTCATCGGCAGCAATGATGAGTACAACGATATCCGTTGCCTGAGCACCACGCGCGCGCATGGCCGTAAACGCCTCATGTCCCGGAGTATCAAGAAATGTGATCGATCGACCGTTGACAGAGACTTCATAGGCACCGATGTGCTGGGTAATTCCGCCCGCTTCGCTTTCGGTGATGTTACTGTTCCGAATGTAATCCAACAGCGATGTCTTGCCGTGGTCGACATGACCCATGATGGTAACCACAGGAGGTCGCGGTACGGCGTCCTCCTCCTCATCTTGCTCTTCAAACTTATCCGATCCGTATTCAGGTACGATCTCAACTTTGTATCCAAATTCATCGGCGATCGTGACGATCGTATCCTCATCGAGCCGATGATTGATCGATGCTAAAATGCCGTATTCAAGACATTTCTTAATCACATCACTCGGCTCAAGATCCATCTGCGCTGCAAATTCAGACACAGAGATATATTCATGTACTTTTAAAATTTGCTCCTCATCTTCATAATCATCATCAACTGCTTTGACTCTCTTGCGACGCTTCTTACCTTTACCACCATCTTCCATCAGCGAAAGCGTCTGCCGGATCGATTCTTCGACCTCTTCTTCACTGATCTTAAACTTCTTCTTTTTCTTACCCTTTTTCTTGAACTTTTCCTGCTTCACCTCGGCAGCGGGTTCCTGAACGTGATCCTTCTTCTTCTTTTTCTTAAATTTCTTTTCTGAGCCATCTTCATCTGATTGTCCCGGTTGATCAAGACGCTCCTTCGCCTTTAATTTTTTGCGTAACTTCTTTTTAGGTTTCCCTTTATCGACTTTTGCCTCGTCCGAGGGTAATGCAGCCGCTTCTTTCCTCCTCTTGATCTCTTCCTTGACTTCGGCTACTTTGTCGCGTGGCTTAGAACGCTCATCAGGTTTGGTGTCGACTTCAGTCTTCTTCTTCGGCTCTTTCTTGTCAGCCGCGGCCGTCTCAGGAGTGACCTCCGAAACCTCTTTTTGCTTTTCTTCCTGAAGGGTCGGTTCGACTTTCTTCTTCGGCGATATTAGTTCGGAAACAGCTTCCTCCGCATCAGGCGAGATCGTGACATCCTCTTCCTGAACTTCTCCCTTTGAAGGTTTACGTGTTTTCGATTTTACCTTATCTTTTGCAGGAGTGATTTCTTTTTCGCGCGTCGTTTTTTTGAGTTTCTGTACTTTCTCTTCCTCAGCTGCTGCATCTTGACTCTTGAGTTCTTCATCGGAGATCTGTACTTCTCCCACCCCGCCCGCTTTCGCTGACTTATGCTGAGCAGCTGTTTTAGATTGAATCAACATTGAGGCACGTACTTTTTCCTGATAACGCTTCTCCTCCTCAAGTTGCTTCTCTTTCTCTCTGGCTCGTTTTTCTTTTAATTCTCGTTTAAAATCATACTCATCATCGTGAACATCACCGACATTATCCCCAAACTTCTTCATGACGTCGTCATACATTTCATCGGTGAGCAGAGTCATATGATTTCTGATCTGATATTTCAAACCAGTCAGGTATGAAATAATTGCCTCATTCGAGACATTGAATTCACGAGCTATTTGAAATATTCTTATTTTCTTTTCGTTGGTCAAACTAAATCACTCCTAGAACAGATTTTTTTTTAAAGATTATTGATTATTTCTAATATTTTTTTCGCCGTTTTCTCTCCTATCCCTTGAATTTGTGTTAACTGCTCGATACCTCCCTCGAGTACATCCTGCACCGTTTCAAATCCTTCCGAATTGAGTTTGGACAGAACGCTCGGAGAAATTTCCTTTATGTCCGACAAATCGATCTCTTCTTTTCCTTCTTCTTTCATGATCTCTCGATATTCAGATTCTCGTATCGTCTCGATCTCAAATCCGGTCAGCTTCGAAGCAAGCCGCCTGTTTTGTCCCCCTTTACCGATCGCTAATGAGATCTGATCGTCCGGAATTACCACAATGGCCGTATTGTTATCAGTGTTTACGATCACCTTGACCGGTTTAGCAGGACTGATCGCCCTCATGATAAAAATTTCCGGTTCCGAGTTCCAGTTGATGATGTCGATCTTTTCGTTGTTCAGTTCTTTGACCACAGCCTGGATGCGGATGCCTTTCATTCCGACGCAGGCTCCCACGGCGTCGATACGTTTGTCGTTAGAATAAACAGCGATTTTCGTGCGATCGCCAGCCTCTCTGGCCACACCCTTGATCTCGATGATGTTGTCGTAAATTTCAGGAACCTCTATTTCGAATAACCGAATCAAAAATTCGTCAGCTGCCCGGGAGATGATAATTTCAGGGCCTTTATTGGTGCGTACCACGTCCTTGATAACAGCACGAATGTTTTCACCACGACGATAGCGCTCCGTATGAATCTGCTCACTCTTGGGCAGAACGACTTCGATTCCGTCAAAATTCAGGAATATCTCGTTTTTGTTTAACTGTCGGATGTCGCCCATGATGATTTCACCGACACGCTTGGCAAATTCGTCGAGGATGATCTCCTTCTCAGCGTCCTTGATCTTTTGATTCAAGTTCTGCTTGGCCGCTGTGATCAAACGCCTGCCGAAACTCGCCGGATCGATGATCTCGATGTATTCATCCCCGATCTCTAAATCGGGTTCGACCTTGCGCGCAGTCTCCAGATCGATCTCCAAATTTTCGTCGCTTACCTTGTCCACGATGATCTTATTTTGGTATAACTCGATTTCACCCTTTTCCATACTGACAAAGATATCGAAATTATCGGTTGTGCCGTATTTTTTCTTCACTAACTGCAAAATTGTATTTTCGATTATTTTCGAGAGCACATCTTTATCGATGTTCTTCTCTTTGACTAATTGTTGAAATGCTTCTACTAAGCCGGCTTTCATCTGATAAAAACTCCTAAGACACTACTTCAAATTAAAATGGTAAAATTATTTTCCCACTGACGACCTGATCAATCGGAAATTTCACGTGATCCCCGCTATCAATCACCATAGAAATTTTCACATCATCCACCACATCGATAGTTCCCTCAAAGCTGCGGCCATCCTGTAATTGAAGGCCGATCCGTTTGCCTGTGTTTCGTCGAAAATCGTTAATCGTCTTCAACGGTCTGTCGATGCCTGGTGAAGAAACTTCTAATCGATACTTGCCGGACATCACATCGTCCATGTCCAGTATACTTGATATCTCGCGACTCAGGCTTTCGCAGCGACTAAGATTTATTCCGCCTTCGACATCGACGAATATACGCAGCACCTGGTTGCCCACGTTGCCCTTCAATTCGATGTCGATCAGTTCGACCTCTTCATCTTCAAGCAAAGGTCCGATTAAGGTCCGTATCTGTTCTATTTTAACCGAATTGTCCATAACCATGATAATCTAATAAAAAAGTGGGTATAAAAACCCACTTCAGAATTATAAATATAAAAAAATTCTTCCTATAATGCAAGTAAAATTTATATTTATTTTAACTTTGTAGCATGCTGACATAGACTTCAGCATCCTTCTTAAAATTAGAGTTCGGATAGTCATCGATGACTTTCTGATATATTTCATGGGCTTTATTTTTCACGTTCGCCAGTCGGTAACATCGAGCCGCCGCCATCAACTGCTCGGGCGCCTGGAAGTTTTTCGGAAATTCCCTGGCAGCCTTTTCGTAAATTTTCGCCGCTTCCAGGTATTCACCTTTTTGTTCGTAACACGCCGCTAACCCTGCATAGGCTGAACTGGCTAAAATATCGTTATCTTTATAATCATCAATATAATCCTTGTAATACTTCATGGCCGCTTCTAAGTCGCCTTGACTGTAATTGATGTTGCCGAGATAAAATACGCCGCGACCCGCGTTCTCGGTTCCCTTGTAATTATCGACCAGGCTGGTCAGTATGTCGGTAGCACTTTCGAGATTATTCTGCTGGATCTCGACGCGAGCCTTGGTTAATTCCAGAGACGCACTCAATTCAGCATTTCGCTTGCTGCGCATGAACAGAATGATGGCGAGCGCAACTACGATTATCGACACCGTACCGATGATCACGATTTTCTGATTCTGTTCGATATAATCCATCACCTTGAAGTATGTTGTGACGAGCTTGTCTTCCTTGATCTGCTTCTTTGTCAATCGCTTCGTAGGTTTCAACATATCTTATCATCCTCTTATTGCTATAAAAAAATGAATGTGTTATTTTCTCAATTTATATTCGTGTGCCCCAGGCAGGACTCGAACCTGCGACACATGGTTTAGGAAACCACTGCTCTATCCTCTGAGCTACGGGGGCGTCAGTGTCACCAAATTTAAAAATATAAATAATTTATTTTTAAGATGCAAGGATTATTTGAGGGGAGGATCGTAAATAATCTAAGCACAGAGAGAGCTCAGAGCACAATCCAAATCCCCCAAAATCTGATAACACGAAGGACACGAAGGAAAAGAAGGGCACGAAGAGAAAGAAGAACATGAAGCCCCACTGTCCAATCCCAAGACAAAATGATTTCTTCAGGGTAATTTTTCCAGATCAGCCAGATCGATTAAACGACCGCTTGCTTTTTTATTTTTCTTTAAGTGATTAAGATCGATGATATTAATCATTACTCCGTCGATTTCATCGATTATTCTACTGTCATAACATTCAGAAAACTCAACGCCATCGATGGTGCTCAGAACTTCAATTCGAATGGGTGGTAATCCCATGCGCACCATCTTTTTATACTTTGTAAAAAGTGAAGCAGATAATTCAGGATCATTAAAACCGAACTCGTTAATGACGTTTATGACATTTGTTACATTTAGGGATTCTGTCGAAATCCAAATGTCCATATCAGCTGTCGCTCGTGGATAACCATGATATCCCACAGCATATCCGCCGACTAATAAATATTTAACTTTTCTTGAGTTCAGCAGCTTCAAAAAATCTTTGAAGTCGGTCGGTAGATGAATTGTAGCCATAAATTATCTCTCTCATTATTTCGATAGCAAGCACTCGTTCTTGAGGAGATTTCGAGAGCCAATATTCTTTTGTCTCATCATCATCGTGAATATCGCCGATAGAAAATGCTGATTTATTTATCTTATATTTATCCACAATTTTAACTGGTGTTTCAGGTCGTCTTGAACAAATTTAAAGTCTATACTAAATATATGAAATTTATTGGATTTAATCAATATTTTTTTTATGTCTGATTGAATCTTTTTTAGACAAAAAGAAGCAAGGCCACTACCTGCTCTCTAGAAAGCTGAGCACACGAAGAAAAGAAAAAGAAACTATCACCCAATCACTTCACCTTACACACAATCGACGTGATATCATCTTCCTGCGGTCTGCTTCCCATGAATTCGCGCACTTGTCTGTAGAGATGTTGCATGATCTCCGCAGCGCTCGATTTAAGGTTACTCTTCACCACATCCAAAGCTCCCTCGAGACCAAATTGATCATCATCTATATTCTCGGCTTCCATGATACCGTCAGTCAAGAAAAGTAAAATATCATCCTTCATCAGATCAACCCGGTCACTGGTCGTAAACTCGTAATCCTTCATGATCCCAAGTGGGATGCTCATGCTCTCCATTGTATGTCTCACCTCACCAACATGATTAACCACATAGAATGGCAGGTGGCCAGCGCTCGCATAGTCGATACGATTCTTTTCGAAATCGAGACGTGCCAGAATCATGGTCACATATTGTTCATCATCAAGGTCGTTCTCCAACTCCTTGTTAACCCATGTAAGCAATACACCCGGATCGGATTCAACCTTTGCGAAGGCGCGCATATATGCTCGTGTTGATGACATGATGATGGCAGGACCGATGCCGTGACCGGCGACATCGCAGATAACGATTCCCAGACATCCATCGGGCAGTAAGAAATAATCGAAATAATCACCACTGGTCTCCACTGCCGAGTGTGTGCTTGCCGCGATATCGTATCCCGGAACCTCAATATGGATTTTATACAAGCGCTGCTGAACCTCTCGGGCAAGGCGCAGTTGGAATTCCTGTTCCTGTTGCTTTCTTAAATCCGTAATGTCTTTGAGCACAGAAACATACTTCGTATCATCGATATCTTCGTCCTTCATCGGGGTAATCGTCTGTTCACTCCAGTAGAGTTCACCATTCTTCTTTTTATTGATGATCGTCCCGCGATACGCTTTACCCTCTCTGACGGTGTTCCACAGATTTTCGTAGAAACCAGGCTCATGCATCCCCGATTTTAAGATCGCCGGTGTTCTACCCAGCGCCTCGAACCGGTTATAACCCGTCGTTTCCTCAAATGCTGAATTCACATATTCGATGATTCCCTTCTTATCGGTAATAAAAACAGTATCGCCAGTCTGTTCCACCGCATTATACAGCTTTCGCAGATCCTTTTCAGCGGCTTTGCTTTTCGATATATCCTCGGTATGCACCATAACCAGATCGGGCGGAACGTAAGCATACCATACCTTCAAGAACTTTTCCTGATCGAAACTTAAGAAACGATAACGCATTTCGTGACTGATAATCGACTGTTCACTGTAACATCGATAAACATCATCGAAAATTTCCGGAGAATGATGGTACAATTCACTCAATTTGCTTCCGAGCAAAGTTTTGACTTTATTATTCGTAAAAGACTCTGCAGCTTTATTGAAATCGATCAGAACAAAATCATCATTTCTATGCTGCCAGACATAGGTCGGCACGGGTATGCCGGCGAATTGTGCCTTGCTTCTCTCCTCGCTATCCTTCAGAGCATTGAGAGTCAGCATATGATCCGTAATATCCCTGATGACAACGGTCCCCCCCTGAAGAGAACCGCTATCATCCGTCAGCGGCTTACCAGAAACACTGATGTAGACGCCGTTCGGCCTCAACGGATTTTTGATATATATTACGGTATCATGCGACTCTTCACCCCTCAGGGCACGCGCTAACGGCAGCAAGTCAGACGGAAACGGCTGCATCGTATCCGGATAGTAACAGCCATAGGCATCAGACCATTCTGCGGAGGAAACGTCGACAGATCCCAGGCCTAATATTTTTTCGGCGACAGGGTTGAAAAATAGAAATTTTCCATTCAGATCGGCGATGATCACTCCCTCGGCCAAACTGTTGAGGATCGATTGTAATAGCTCACAATCATCATCGCTCCTCTCGTGCCTTCTATCACCATTTTGTGTTCTATAATAATTATTGATTATTTCTAATAATTTATTCATTTTATGAATGTCCGATATATTTAAATAAAAACTTATTTACATTATTTATAATTAATGTTTATACGTTTCTAGTCGGTTAAAGATCAATAAAGCGGCTCATTTTCTATTTCTGTTTGATACGAATGGAGGTAACGTTCCCCTGATTTTCTAACCGATTTGCAAGACTATAAAAACTTAAGGTAAAATTTATATCTTTCTTGATAGATTATTCGGGCAGCTGCAATGCTTATCGTTAAAATTAGTTGGATATTAGCAGTATAAACAACCTAATTTATTTACTAAAATACTTCACTCCTTCAATATTCCTGAAATCTTTATCCTCTGTCCAGAGTGTGGCATTGTACATTTTCGCAATGGTCAGGACGATGCTGTCCGCCATAGGAATTTTATGCTCCACACAATGCCGTGCTGCTTGAATCGCGATCTCAGACGTCAGCTCAATTATCTTACCCTGATGCATCAACGCAATCGCCCTGATCGCATCATCTTCGTTTCGTTCGCGCAAGACGACTTTGAATACCTCGTATAAACAAATCGTGGGTACGATAAGCTCAGCTACGTTTTGAAGAGGTTCGGTAAAAATGGTCGCGTTTTTGCCATCAGCAAAATATTCTAACCAGCCGGATGAATCGACTAAATTCAAATCCTATCCTCCTCTCTCTCGAATTCCGTATCAATCCCTTTTAAAAATCCACGCATCTCTAAGATGTCTCGCTCCGGAATTAACTCGATCCGGTTTCCATACATAATAACACGCACCTTCTGACCGGGCGTAAGTTTTAAAGTGTCTCTCACCCGCCGGGGAATAACGACTTGATACTTCGTCGATATAGTCACGGACTCCATAACAATAATCCTTTCGATAAGTTTATCGTAATACGATACGACTTCCGATCGATAAAGTCAACTACTTTTTTATTTTTTTTGATATTTTTTTTCAACCGCTAAACTCGTATCATCTATTGGACTTTTAGGGGATATGAGCCGCTTTATATTCTAAAAAAAACGTGCGACACACCTCTAAGATGCATCGCACGTAGCGTTAGAACTTGTTCATCTGACAGTTAACTATGCAATATATCAAACCAATGAGAAGAATAATAGCCGCTCACTATCACCTGTAATCTATCTCCACCCGACCGATCTGCGTCTTTTTGTTAAACAGGATCTTGATGAATTTTTTCGAACCCTTCACGCTATCCATCGAATAGAGCATCGGCACCAGGTAGCCGTAGTCGAGTGCGCCGATGAAGTAATTGACAGGATCATACTCTGCATCTGTATAATGAATTCCATCTTCAGAAATTTTGATCTCCAGCGTTGGCTCCTCATATTCTGAGAAGGTGTAAATTCTAAATCCCATCATCTCGCCCGGCACAAAATAAACCAGCTCGCTCCCTTTACCCCCTTCGATCCGATTCATGTCCTCTTTCGTCTGCCGCGCGTTATCTGTGCGATAAACGAATTCGCCCTTATGACTGTACATCTTTCCGAAATTGGATACTTCGTCCTGATGCTGAAGCTGCGTCACTTCGATGGGACCGATAACGTTTGATGGCTCTGAAAAACCCGAACTATTCATTGCGCGTACACGGTAATAGTAGATTTTACCGACCTCGACCGACACGTCATTGAACAGGGGTCGATACGCCACCGAAGCGTCGTCGATGCCATGCGCTACCACGGTCCACGGCCCTTCAGGGGTGGTCGACCTCTCGACGTCGTACCCTGAAGCACCTGCCGATCCCTGCCAGACAAGGGATGATGCAGACATCGATGGCAGCATCACCGGTGGTTCAGGAGCAGGCAACGGCGGGACTTCCATTCCCCGGATCGCAAACGCCTTGGCGCGCATTACCTCAAACGTCTCGATCTCCGCATTCGGATGTCCGGATAAAAAGCCCGGAAAATGATACGCCTTGAATAGTCCCCCAATCGCCGGTTCCGAGTGACGATAGAATCCGCCATCCCGATTATGGAAACGGAGACTCCAGATCAGAGCTCCACAGATCGTCGGTTCTTTAATAATCTCATCGAGCATGGCGATCAAAGCCGACGGATACAGCCATCCGAATTCACCGACCAGATAAGGCTTCCTGCCTTTCGCTTTCTGCGCACTGGTCAAAATATTGTGCTGCATGTCCATCGGATTTTGCTCGTAATGATGCGTGGTCACAATATCGACAAACGGATTCTCGACCGATTCGATACGCAGTTTATTGGTATGATAACCATCGATCAGCAGATGATTTTTATCCAGCTTCTTGATGTACTTCGCCATCTCGACTGTCCATGCATCAGGACAATCCTTAAGCTCATTTCCCGTTTCCCAGGCCAGAATGGCCCTGTCGTCCTTGTATTTGATTCCGCTGATCGTGTTCGTCCGATTGATCACGAATTCGAGCGTCTTCTTGAAATCACTCTTGAGCTGCTTGTCGGTCCAGAACTCGTGTGCCCTTTTCCCTCTAAAACCAGCGTACTCGGCGATGCCACCCATCCAGCTCCAATTGTCCACGAACGGAATGATGAGCCGCACGCCGATCTCATTCGCCGAAGCCAAAATCTGGTCGAGTGCGACAAACGCCTCTTCATTAAACTCGCCGGGTCCCAGAACGTATCGCTCTATCTCAGGCGCATCATCGTCCCGCTTCACCGTTAAGGTGTAGATTCTTACCACCTGTCCGCCTAACATGTCGATCGATTTCAATGCATCATCAATTTCAAATTTATTCGGCAATCGCCATGCGTTCGTTTCCTCGAACACCATATTATCCTCGATGCAATGAAGATTGGGGACGTTGAACGATACGAATCGATACTCCTGATCTCCATCCATCAACCGATCACCCTGTACCGTGACAAAATTTTTAAACACCGAAGAGCTCTGCGAAAATGCATGTACCGTTAGTACGCTGGATGAAAACAAGATAAACAGCACCTGGATCACATGATTAAATTTCATAAACCTATTCCTCACTGTTAATGACATGATATTTTCTATTATCGATAATTATAATCTAACCAAATAGTCTTGTCAGCGCAAACAATCTACATGAGGTACCAGCTAACTTTAAACATCCGGACTCCCTGAAAAGCGCTTTGTCAAATGGATCAGACTTCTTCCTCCATATAATGTTTTTCATCCATTGCCCGTAATCGCTCCGCTGCGCTTTCAGCCGTGATGTCCCGCTGTGGCTCTGAAAGCATCTCATAGCCGACCATGAATTTCTTCACCAAAGCCGATCTCAACAGAGGCGGATAAAACTTTCACGGATCACCACTATGACAATAGTTTGCTTGATATTTCCCTCAAAATATCAGGGTAATTCGCCTAAACTACCGATCTTATAACCTTAAACGGATCACCAATTCATGACCTGTTTGAAAAAAGGCAGCAACTGCGATGCGATCTGTATCTGCTCCTGTTTGGATGGGTGACCCGAACAACCGCTGGCGTAGACAGCCGAAAATTCGAACAGATGAATTTTGTCCTCGTCTGATGTTTGCTTCAGTTCATGGATGACGGCGTTCAGGTAGCGTTTTAAGCTCAGTGCTTTTTGGCCTGAGAGCAGGGGACTGGTCAGCAGGCAGATGGTCGCCTCGTGATAATGTGAACGGACCCGTTTAACAAAATCGATGTAACCTGTCACAAACGCCGTCGAATCCAGCTCGACACGCGGCTCCTTTTCCCCTCCGTCGGAGAAATCGTTCGTACCGAGGCAGATGGATACCAGATCGGGCACATAGCTTGTAAAGTCCCACAGCGTCAATGAATCGGTATTCATATAGGTATTATGATACACCTCAGGCATGGTCGGACCCGGAGTGCTCCAATTTCTCGAGATCCCGATACCCGACACCGCACTCAGCAGCCAGTCGGCATCAAGTTCCCGGGCAATGAGAGGGCCGTACGCATAATACGCATCATGCTGCGAATACCACTCGCCAGCATCGCAGGGTATGTCCGCAAAGTTCATCCCGTAACCGCAGGTAATCGAATTACCGATAAACTCGATCTTCCTCGACGGACGCGGCGGGGGCGAAATTAATTTCTCGCAGCGCAGTCCCACAAACTCGACGTATCCGTTCTGCGCTTCCGTGGCCTTACTGACCATCACGGTATGCTCACCGTCGTCCAATCCTCTGGCGATGGGATAGAAGGTGCATTTACTTGATGTTTGTATGCGACCCGCATCCCGGCCGTCGATGATGACTGACATAATATTGTAGCCCTCGTATTTGTGCTCATCGCGCAGGCCGACCTCACACACCGTCCCTTTAAACCGGTACGTAAAATAGGAGGCCGAGCCGGAAAGGCGTATCTTTTTGGCATCCGAGAAATCGATTCGTCCGGAGTACACGATTTGCTCATTATCGGCTTCGAACGATTGTAATTTGGATGAATCATCTGAGCAGCGATAGAATAAAAGAAAAGAGAAAAAGAATATGAAGATGAGATGTTTTTCCATAATAGCTCCTGATATATGCCAAACCCTTGAGTTGCCACGAGCTTCGGCTTCGTTTTCATGAGCTACCAATGAGTTACCACAAACTCTAGCTTCATTGTTAGGAGCTCCTTTGAGTTGCCACGAGCTTCAGCTCGTAGATTTGATGACTCCCAACTAATTTATTTTTAAGGGCTTTAGCCCGAACTCAAAGCATCCGTATTCCCTTCGGGGCTGAAGCCCCTGATGATTTCCGTGCTTTTCTTCTTTGTCCACGAGTTAAAACTCGTGGCAATTCAGTTAAAACGCGCGACTAATCATAAAATGCTCCATTGAGTTGCCGTGAGCTCTAGCTTCGTCGTTAGGAGCTCCCTTGAGTCGCCACGAGCTCTAGCTTTGTCGTTTGGAGCTCCTTTGAGTTGCCACGAGCTTCAGCTCGTGGATTTGATGACTCCCAAAAATTTATTTTCCAGGGCTTTAGCCCTGACTCAAAGAACCCGTAGTCCCTTCGAGGCTAAAGCCCCTGATGATTTCCCTGCTTTTATCTTTTCCCTATTTGACGAATAAATTCGTCACTACAAGTTAACTTTTAATATAGTCCCCAATTCAGCTAACATCCGTGACTAAAGCTCCGCAGATGAAGATCAGGGATCTCTTATATCCCCCCATGCTCGGTTCGGCGGATGATCTCATTCTGCAAATCGTCGCCAAGATCGTTGAAGTAATCGCTGTAACCAGCCACACGCACGATCAGATCGCGGTATCTCTCCGGGTATCGCTGAGCGTCGCGCAGCGTATCCGCTGAAACGACGTTGAACTGAACATGATGACCATCCATATAAAAATACCCGCGAATCAGGTCGACTAATTTAGCCAGCGCATCATCCGATTCGAAGAATTGCGGTGAAAATTTCTGGTTGAGCAATGTTCCACCCGTCCTGATATGATCGATCTTCGACGCCGATTTGAATACGGCGGTCGGACCGTGCGTATCCGCACCCTGCACCGGCGAAATACCCTCTGACAACGGCTCGAACGCTCGCCTGCCATCGGGCATTGCACCCGTCACACTACCGAAGTAAACATGCGACGTCGTCGGCAATAGATTAATCCTGAACTTGCCGCCCCTGGTATTCGGCCGCCCGTTGATCGAATCATAGAAAATTTCAAATATTATCCTGGTGATTTCATCCGCATAATCGTCATCATTACCATATTTAGGTGTATGGTAAATAAGATCCTTTCGCAGTTTTTCATATCCCATGAAATTTGCCTTCAGGGCATCGAGGAGGTAAGACATATCCACGTTTTTTTCATCAAAAACCTGGTACTTTATCGCTGTCAGATTATCGGTGAGACTGCCCAGGCCGACCCCCTGAACGTAGCTGGTGTTGTACCGCGCCCCGCCGTCGTTGTAATCTCTTCCGTTAGTTATACAATCGTCAATGAGTAGCGACAGAAACGGGACAGGCAGATACTGCGCATATAATCGCTCGATGATATTATTCCCCTTAATCTTTATATCGGCGAAGTAATTTTCCTGTTTTATATAAGCATCCAGGAGCTGGTCGAACGAATTGAATGATTTCGGATCGCCCGTTTCCAACCCGATTCTCTTACCAGTGCGCGGATCCACACCATTATGCAGCGTAATCTCCAGGATCTTATTCAGATTAAAATATCCGGTGAGAATGTAGCTTTCAGTCCCGAACGCTCCAGTCTCCACACAGCCGCTGGCACCGCCGCGCCTGGCATCCTCGATGCTCTTTCCCTGACGAAGCAATTCCTGAACAATAGCATCGATATTAAAAATCGACGGCTGTCCGAAACCGGTCTTCACGATGCGCAACGCCCGTCTCAGCAATTGGTCCGGCGATTTTTTGCTGACCTGCACCATGGAGCTGGGCTGAAGTAGACGCATCTCCTCGATGACATCCAGGATCATATAACTGAGCTCATTCGTCGCATCGGCCCCGTCGTCCTTGAGTCCTCCAATATTGATCAAGGCGAAATCGGTATACGTATTACTCTCCAGTGCCGTGACACCTACCTTAGGCGGTGAGGGATGATTATTAAATTTTATCCAGAACGCCTGTAACAGTTCCATCGCTCTTTCCTGCGTAAGCGATCCATCCTGCAGACCACGAGTATAAAACGGATAAAGATGCTGATCGAGTCGCCCGGGATTGAACGAATCCCAGGGATTCAATTCGGTGATGACGCCTAGGTGGACGAACCAATAGTATTGCAGGGCTTCATGAAACGTCTGCGGAGCATGAGCGGGTACACGTCGACAAATCTCAGCCATATTCTTCAGTTCTGCCGCTCGCCGCGAGTCGCTCTCACTCTCAGCCAGGTGATCCAATGTTTCGGCATGACGCTGTGCGTACATGATCAGCGACTCGGCCGCTATCTTCATCGCCGTGAGCTGCTCACGTTTGGCCAGTGCCTGCGGATCGTTGAAAAAATCCAACCGATCGATCGCAAGATCGATCTCGGCGATGATGTCGATAAAACCCTGACGATAGATTTTACCTCCGCACACGGTGTGACCCGGCGCTCGCTGTTCCTGAAATTCGGTAAATACTCCCGCCTCATACGCTGCTTTCCATTCGCTATCCATCGAATTGAGCAGCCTCTCCCTCATGGTCTTCCCCTGCCAGTAGGGTATGATTTTCTCTTCGTACAACCGTTTCGTCTCGGTATCCACTTCAAATGAGACTTTCTCCCGGTGATGTAAAATATCCAGATCGCTCAAGTTGTGGAGACAGATTTCAGGATACGTCGGTGTCGCCTTGGGAGCGGGACCGCGTTCACCGACGATTAATTCGTCTTCATCGATATAGATGAATTTATTCTTCAGGACATAATTCAATGTCATCGCTCGTTTGACCAGAATCGACATCTGTCCGGCAGTATCGCTGGAGTAAAACTCGGTCACTAACAGAGCACGCTCTGCTGAGATTCTATTGATCGCTTCGATGCTGCGTTGTCGCAATCCGGCAATGCGGTTGTTCATATCAGCCCCCTATCTTCACAGGAATATTCAAAATCTCGAACGTCTCCTTGATCTCCTGGATGTTCGATGACGGTTCAACCTCTATATCATCAATTAAACTTGCTTTCTCATAACGACGATATTTACTCTTCGCAAAATCATGGAATGGCAACAGATCGATTTCACTGATCCCTTTCAACTCGGAGAGAAACTCCCAGATACTGGTGATATTTTTCTCGGTATCGGTGATCGACGGGATCAATGGGATCCGGATAAAAATTGTCGTGCCTAATCCGATAGCCAGCTTCAAATTGCTAAGAATGATCTCATTCGAAACACCGGTGAAGTTCTGATGAAGCTCATCGTCCATCAGTTTTAAATCGTATAAGAGCAAGTCGCTCATACCGGCGATCTTCATAAAAACATCCTTCTCTGCATACCCGCACGTATCCAGGGCCGTATGGATTCCCTCAGCCCTGCAAGCTTTTAGTAGTTCGCATGTAAAATCGGGCTGATGTAAAGGCTCACCGCCGGATAGAGTGACTCCCCCTCCGGAGCCATCGAAGTACAGGATATCTTTTCGTATTACTCTCATCACGTCAGCGACGTTCACGATCCGTCCGATCTCGATCTCTTCGCTGAATTCCTGATCTTCAATCTTGTATGATTTATAGGCTTTTTCGATAGCCGGGTTCTGACTCTCCGGATTGTGACACCACCAGCAGCGTAACGGACAGCCTTTCAGGAAGATCGTCTGTCTGATACCCGGGCCGTCATGCACGGCGAAACGTTTGATATCGAAAATTATTCCCTGAGTCGTGTTCATGACTACTAATTTATATTTTATTGAGCAAAATATCAACACATTTTGTCGCCTGAGAAGAGAAAATGCGAAAATTTATTATTTTATCGACACTAAAGGACAGGTTTGATCCATTTTGTCGAAGAACCGGATCGACTGCGGTAATTTATGCCGACAAGGAAGGCTCGGGCCATATCAAAAGTACCTTTGCAAATAATTTAACAGAATTCGTAGTAGAGAACCTATTTGTACCATACAATATGTGGTATTGGACGAATAAATTCGTCACTACAAGTTAACTTTTGATACAGCCCCGATCTTTTCAAATCCCATTGTTCAATAATTGTTACTAGCGATCAGTCCTGTCAATACTGTTCGATGACGATGGGCTCTCCTTGCACTTCGAATTCTCCCAGCACATAGCCTGTAGACGCTGCATTGAATCCAGGCATGATTCCGCCGACGGCAATTTGGAACGTGCCGGGTTCAACCAGACGCCTGTTCAGATCATCGATTAACGAGAGCTGACGCGGAGTGAGCAGGAATTCCACTGTGCGACTCTCGCCGGGGCTGAGATAAATGCGTTTAAATCCCTGAAGCTCTCGAATGGGTACAGGCACGGAGGTCTCGAGGTCTTTCACGTAGAGTTGTACGACTTCATCGCCGGCGATTTCGCTGCTGTTTTTAACCAATGCAGAAACCACTACACTATCCCCTGCATCGACCACGCTGGGGACGCTTAATTCACTGTACTCGAACGTCGCATAACTGAGTCCATAACCAAACGGATACAGGGGCTCGCCATCGAAGTAACGATAGGTCTTGCCCTGCATGTTATAATCATCGAACGGGGGCAATTGATCGACAGATTTGTAAAAGGTTACGGGTAAACGACCCGCCGGATTATATTCGCCGAACAGCACATCGGCCAACGCCATGCCGCCCTCCTGACCCGGATACCATAGCTGAATGATGGCGGGTAAATTTTCCTGAGCCCAGTTGACTGATAGAGCGCTACCGCTGGTCAGAACCAGCACAATCGGCTTGCCAGTCTCGTAAATTCGCTTTAACAATGTTCGCTGACTCTCAGGCAGATCGATGCTGTTGCGGTCCCCGCCGGCAAAGCCTTCATAATCGACCCTCATCTCCTCGCCCTCCAGTCGCGGCGAGATACCTCCGACAAATATAACCACATCCGAACTCTCTGCTAAATCGAGCACTTTCCCTGTCTCATCGGCGAAGGGCGGTGCCCATTCGAATTTAATGTCAGAGTTTCCGAATCGCTGGAAATATTCTATCTTCAGCGCATAAGCACGGCCACTTTCGAGACGTACGGTTGCGGATTGCGTCAGCGATGAGTGCATCGTCCAATCCTCGATGAGGAGCTTATCATTTAAGAACATACGAAAACCGTCATCTCCGGATAAGGCAAACACATAATCACCCGACTGTGGAGGAGTCAGATTACCCGTCCAACGAACCGAAAAATTGCGGTTGACAAATCCCGGAATCGTCTCACCACTCCTCCAATTGGAGTCGATCTGTTTTTCTATTCGGGTGAAAAACGGTTCTCCTTCAAGATTACGATTGTCATAATATTCGGCCTTCAGCCCATTTTCTCCGTCAGAACTTAATACTTCGGACGGCACCAGCGTCAACAGCGGACCCTCTAGCGCAAGATTACAGCCCTTGCTGTAAACGACGTTTGTGTTGGGAGCTACCTTGTCCTTTATCCCCTGCAGCGGAGTCACGTATTTCGAAGGAGTCCCGTTGTAATTCCCGATGATAATATCGTAACTATCGGCCGTCGGACCGATGACGGCGATTTGGGACAGATCTTTTTTCAGCGGTAACATATTATTGTCATTTTTCAACAGGACGATCGACTCCCGTGCAGCTTCGAGAGATACGGCTCGATGCTCCGGCGTATCGTTCATGGTAATCGGTATCTGAGCATAGGGGACCATCTCGAGCGGATCGAACATTCCCAGTCTGAATCGAGCATCCATCAAACGAGTCAGCGCCACGTCGATGTCAGCTTCGCTCAACAGCCCTAAATCGACTGCCTCGTTTAACGAATGATAGACCATGCCGCAATTCAAGTCCGTGCCGGATTTCACGCCAAGCGCAGCAGCTTCCGGTGCTGTGTTCGCCACTTTGTGATGCCTGTACATATCGCTTATCGCGCCGCAATCTGAGACGATATATCCTTTAAATCCCCAATCATCGCGTAATATCTTTTTCAACAACAGGGAGTGGCCGCAGCACGCTTCGCCTAAATAGCGATTGTAAGCGCACATCACTGAATACGCGTTCGCCTCTCTGACAGTCGCTTCGAACGCCGGCAGATAGGTACTATAGAGATCGCGAACGTCGGTCACCGCATCAAATCCATGGCGGTCAGGTTCGGGTCCGCTATGAACTGCAAAGTGTTTCGGTGTGGAGACTACTTTTAAATAGTTAGGATCGTTCCCTTGTAAACCCTTCACAAACTGAACTCCCATCCTGGCCGTCAGATAAGGATCCTCCCCATAGGTCTCCTGCCCTCTGCCCCATCTTGGATCGCGAAAAATATTGATATTGGGGCTCCAGAAGGTAAGTCCCTTGTAGATATCAAACTCTCCGTTTCGCACAAACTCATGATGCTTGGCTCGTGCTTCGGTGGAGATGATATCGGCGACTCTATACATCAGCTCCTTATTCCAGGTCGCCGCCAGCCCGATCGCCTGCGGGAAAACAGTCGCAACTCCCGCCCGTGCCACACCATGGAGACACTCGTTCCACCAATTATACGGCGGAATACCCAGTCGCTCTACACCAGCGGCCGAGTGGACGAGCTGTGAGACTTTCTCTTCGAGCGTCATTCTCGACACCAGGTCATCGACTCGCTTTTCGATGGGAAGATTGACGTCTTTATAAGCAGGCGCTTCCAAGCTGCTCTGGGCTGTTAAAAACAATGGGATGAATAAAAACAAAAAAGCTAAAATCCCGATCAATCCATGCTTCATGAAAATCCCTCCTATGTTATTCGTTTAAAAATGAGTATGATTTATTCCAAATGCATCAAGTTCTGACAGATCAAATACGCCGAGTTTAAAAAATAGCATCGTTCAAATTGTTACGTTAAGATATCCCCTGTATCAATCAAAATTAACCTGCAACTTCAATACTACCGGCAATCCTTTATCCGCAGCAATTCTCAGATTTTGTACTGTGAACGATAGGTCCATTGTCCGCATACCCGGGGAGGGCGAAGCCGACTTCTTCTTCCTAACCGCAATGACAGAAAACTTTCCGGGCTGTAAGGTTACTTCGTCGGATACAGATACATCGGCATCAGCAGTTTGCGATTTTAACCGGAACGGGACATCCGATCCGTTGAATATCTGCACAACGGCAGATGATCGTTCAGTCAAGTCGATGACGGGATTTTCGATGTCGATCGATTGGTAGAAAATTTCAGCAAGATAGGTCTGTTCACCGATCAGGTCATTGTTCCAGTACACGACGGTGCGACGGTTCACCAGGGCGTCTTTTATGGATTCGAGTGATTTATCCTTCGCAAATACCAGGGTGATGGGACGATGTTCACCGTCCGCAATATCGTAATCGAAAGAGATCGGATTATGAATGTCTGAATTACCCATCAGGGTCAATTTTTTATCGATACACCACTGATGGACTTCGGGGTAGTATTCGATGCCGTTCACCACCTCTATGCCGTGCATCCAGCCTTTTTCATACAACTTGGTATGAATCTCATACCACTTAGCGATCCCATCGGGCTGCTGACCCTTCCAGCCGGGATGGTTCCAGAAGATGAACGCGCTTTGTTTGTAAGCCGCTTCGATCGACTCCATGACATCATCCACTACCAGCGGCTCAACGTCATCCAGGAAGATAGCGTTCAGATGGCCTGGCGGCATCTTCCGCGTGATCTCAGTCCCCCGAATCAGCACGATACCAAGCGCATCTGCCGTACTCTTTGCGAGCTCGTAGGGGCGGTTATGGTTCGGAGCGACATCATTCCTGAACGGGAGATATTCAATGTGATCGGTTATCGAAATCACTTCCAGCCCTTCGCGCCAGGCCTCTTCCACGCGTATGGTCGGCCAGACCAGTCCGTCTGAAAAAACCGTATGCATATGAAAATCGCATTTCAGGGTTTGATACTCCAGGATGTCCGGTATATTGATCTCCGTGCGAACGTTCCTGTCCTCAGCATTCGAAATCCCGATCAGCGTTGAAAAAAGAAATACAAACGTGTATAAAAGTATTTGAGCCCATATGAATCGCTTTGTGTGTTTCATTTAAATCCTCCATTACTCGTTTAGACTAAATTGATACGTTCCCACAGACCGGATATTAAGCACACGCACCGCCGAATCTCCGAACACGGGCTGCATCATTTTCAGGAATCCGGCTATATGTTCATTGTGAAGGAACACTTGAATCGTCCCTGCGAATCCGCCGCCATGAACACGGCAGGCGCCGTGACCGCATCGATGGATGTATTGTTCCGACAGGGCAAGCGCTAAATTGACGCCCTGTTCCGTAGGATCTTTGATGGTGTAGCAGTTCTGCAGCCACTTGTTCGAGGAGTTACCGGATTCGGTGACTAATTGCAGGAAGAGATCGAAGCGATCCTGCTCTAACGTATCCACCTGTTCGAGGACGCGTTGATTGTCGCCCAAAAAGTGCAGCACTCGCAAAATGGCGCGGTCGCCTACTTTCTTTCTCAGTGCTTTCATATTGTCGATGATATCGTTGACAGTCAGTTCCCGCGCGACTTGTGCGTTCAGTTCGTTGGCCAGCCGCTTCATCTCTGTGGGGATGGAAGCGTAATCATCGGTCAAATCGGCATGGCTTCCACCCGTATCCACGACGAGCAGGCTGTAATTCCTGGATGCTAAATCGAAATTCACCTTCCTCACGTCCGGATGCTGCGGATCGTTGAAGTCGATCGCAATAATCCCACCGACCGCACAGGCGGTTTGATCCATCAAACCGCACGGTTTCCCGAAATAATTATTTTCAGCATATTGGCCGATCATCGCCAGCTCTTTCGGCGATATGTTTGAACCGTTGTAAAAGCTGTTGAGGATGGTGCCGATCAAGACCTCGATCGAAGCCGAGGAACTTAAGCCTGATCCAACCAGCACGTCGCTGCTGATGTAAGCGTGGAACCCACCGATACGATGGCCCAACTCTTTGAAACGCGACGCGATGCCACGTATTAGCGCTGTAGTTGTACCTTTTTCTTTAACATCTATTTTTAAATCGGACGTGTTCACGATAAAGGGCTGTTCAAATCCCTCTGAATGAACCGTAATCATAGCATCGCTGACGGGGCTCGCAATCGCTACTGAATCGAGATTCACGCTCGCTGCCAACACGCGTCCGTGATTATGATCCGTATGGTTGCCTCCGATCTCGGTACGACCCGGTGTGCTGAACAGACTCAGGTTTTCATCAGTGAATCGTTCCTTGTAGAGTACAATTAATCGTTTATAGCGCTCGCGCTGTCTTCCAATTTCCTCCTCATGAGATCCGTACAGTAACCTGAATTCCGGAAGAATGTCATCCGATTCGATAAAACGGATAAGATCTGTCGCTGAAGCCATAATTCGTCCCTCTTGATTTTGGGGTTGGTAATGAAGTGTACTTTTGAAAAGCTGTAATTACGAAGAAAAGCTGTAGACACGCAGAAAATCTTTGGACACGAAGCTCACGAAGAAAAGCTTTTATCACGAAGAGCACGAAGAAAAGATTATTGAACCACAGAGGACACAGAGAACACAGAGCCCCAATCCCAACCACCCCATTTTTTTGTGATTTAAAGCCCGCTAAAGCGGGCTATTAAAATTTAAAAACTTTGGTAGGGTTGAGTTGGGCTCTGTGCTCTCTGTGGTGAAAAGTTTTCCTCGTGCCTTCATGTCCAAAGCTTTTCTTCGTGATCTTCGTTACCTTCGTGAGCTTCGTGGTTCCAGCTTTTCTTCGTGATCTTCGTTACCTTCGTGAGCTTCGTGTCTACAAATTTTTTTCGTTATCTTCATTTCCTTCGCGCCCTTCGTATCCACAGCTTTTCTTCATGTTTTCAGCTTTGCATCAAACCATGCTATTCCCCCGCCACCAGCAACTCATAATAGGCCCGTAACTCCTTTTTCTCCGTTGTGGCCTGTTCGATCATGTCGGTAATCATGTACCATTCACTGGTAAATCGATTCAACTCTTCCTGAATCTGAGTCGGATTCATACTAATCATCAAGCCAGTCTGTGCTGCATTCACGACCAGATCGTTGGAGTATTTGGATTTATCCCAGTTGTTCACGGCTAATGCTTTGGTGAATTTAATTAAATTTTTAAACTTGCGAATATTGTCGTTCAGTAGTCCGCCATCTTCGTCGGGAAATTCGATGTCCAGATTGACGACTGAGTGAACGTCAAATTTTTTAGTCCTGATCACCGTCATCAATTGATCGCCACAGTACGTCCATCCTGCCTCATCAGAATCAGGACCAACATAATTCAACTTTTCACCATTGAGGACGACGGATTCCGGGGGAAAGCTCAGCGGACATTGAATTTCATAAGTCCTGGCTTCGATCATTCCGGGATACTCGCCTTTCACCGGGTGTATCGTTACCGTTAATGTATGGTCATGTATTTTCGATCCGACGTCTGTCAATGTGAATTTTCCGTCTTTATAATCATTCGTATTTCCCTGGTCATCATAGATACTGACTAAACCGTCAGAACCCGGGAAAATTGTCAGAATAAGAGGATCGACCGGTTTCTCATCGATGCAACTCATCTTCGGCTGCATGGGTACGATGGCACCGGCGCGCACGAAAATAGGGATTTCGTCCAGTGCATACGTACGCTTGATCGTAATATTACCTTCCATAAGTGAGCCAGTATTCCAGTCGTACCACTTCCCTTTTGGCAGCCAAATCTTTTGGGTGACGAACAGACTATCATTTCCCATAGGCCGTGTGATCGGGGACACGATCAAGTCGTCACCAAACATGTATTGGTTTGGATAATTATATGCTGCGGCATCATCCGGATAATCGTAATACATCGGACGGCATATCGAGATTCCGGAATCGTGTGCCTTGCGTGCCATGGTGTAGATATAGGGGATCAGAGCATATCGTAATTGAAACGCATATCGCATGATTTTGAAATTATCATAGGGGTATGCCCAGATTCTGCGCTCGATCTCGTTGCTCTTGGTGCAATGGGTTCTCAGGATGGGACTGAATATGCCGAATTGCACCCAGCGGGTGTAGAGTTCAGGATCGCTTCCGCCATGATAATGCCCTCCGATGTCATGGCTCCAGAAACCGAAGCCCACGTTGGCGGCGTTAGCGGTGAAATACGGCTGGAAATCGAGTGATTTCCAGCTGACGTGCGAATCACCGGAGAATCCGATCTGATACCTGTGATTCCCGAGTCCTCCGTAGCGGTGAAATATCAACGGCCGCTTATGGTTCCTGCGTTCCATGTCACTAAAGAACACGTAATTGAGATAGAAGGTCGGATTCACGCCTTTTATGCTGGTCGTGCTCCACTGTTGCCAGTCGAGCCACCAGAAATCGACTCCATCCTCTTCCATCGGATGAAGCACGATCTTCAGAAAGTTCTCGGCAAAATTCTTGTTCACGATGTCGAAAGGGACGTATTGCTTCGTGTTCGGATCGATCCCCATGGCGCGCGCCATTTCGGGATACTGTTCTTCATGTGGTTGAATGCCCGAGGCGGGATGAAGATTCATGCACACGTTCAAATCCCGAACCGCGGTCCATTGCAAAAACTTCTCAGGATCCGGGAAATAGTTCCTGTTCCAGGTAAATCCGGTCCAACCGATCCCCTGATCCGCCTGGTCCTTGATCATCTTGCCCTTGTCATACCATTCCGGCTTTGACGTGATGTGCCAGTCCATATCGACTACCAGTACGTCCAGAGGCACATCGTTGGCTTCGAATTCTTTAACCAATTCGCGCAACTCCCAATCGCTGTACTCCCAGTACCGCGACCACCATGAACCAAAGGCAAATTTAGGTGGCAGAGCTATTTTCCCGGCAATTTGCATAAACTCGTATAACGCTCGTTTGTAGTCATGTCCGTAACCGAAGAAATAATAATCCTGTAATTTCTTGTTGGGTCTTGCTTGTACCCAGGGCCAATCAGAATCATCGAACAAGGGGCGTTCGCTATCGTCGATCAGCACCCAGCCATCCCTGGAGATCAGTCCCTCACCGAGATCGATCTCCTGGTGCGACCATGAGTTGACATTCCCATTGAATCCATCCAACGTACGGGCCGTACCTTTGAGATTACCCTTATTCTTGAGACCCGGTTTCCATATTTTTTTCGTTCCGTTGCAGTCGAATTCAATATAGAGGTTGCTTTCATCGAACTTTCCGGTACCCGGCTTAAAACAGAGTTTCAGCTTCTCTGTGCTTATTACATTCCATCCGTTTTCTGTCGACTGGTTGAAAGGAGGAATTAATAGGTTGCGATTGACGAAGACGAGCGAGGCTCGGTCTTCGAATAATCCGTCTTCACTCCACTCTATTCGGACTACACTGGATGTGAGAACGGTGAAGCGATAATTACCCGAAAGGATCATCGCAGCAGGATTCGCTTCAGGATTGTCAGCGGCTACTTTAACTGATTGCATGATTATCATCATAAAGAGTAATGTGAACAGTAGGGAGGCTGTGTGTTTCATCGATACTACCTCCATTATGGTGTTTGTTTTGGTAATAAAAAAGAAAATTAAACCATCGAGTGTGCCTGCTGAATTTCTCCAAACAGATTAATCAAGGATATTTTCATCAGATGCGACAGCACAATGGCGCGAAGAGGTTCGCGGTTAGAAAATACATTATTCCATACTAAAAAGCAAGTTATTTGATATTCAAAAATCTAAAAAAAAGCCTCCTATGGAGGAGGCTTTTTTAAAACGACTTGAATATAAGAGTTTTACTTGAGAAGTATCATCTTCCTGGTAAACAGTTGCTTCCCGGCGTTTTCAGATGCGATCTGGATCGAATAGAAGTACATACCACCCGAAACCGCATTTCCGAAACGATCCGTGGCATTCCAGATTGCCTGATGATATCCCGCACTCATTCGTGAATTGACCAGCGTCGTCACCAATTCACCGCGAACGTTGTAGATATCCAAACGAATATCCGCATCTTCCGGGAGCTGATAGTTGATCGACGTCTCGGGATTAAACGGATTGGGATAATTCTGCGACAGGCCGTAATCCGTCGGCAGAGCTATTACTTCATGTTCTTCTGCCATGGTGAACGCCATCATGTCCTTCGTATTGGTCGTTGCGACTTTACCAAATACCTGGAATTCACAGATAGAGGCATAGGGTGACGCAGCGCCCCGGGCATTCACTAATACCAGTTTCAGATAGGTCGCCTTCACCGGCGCAAATTCGAATGTCTCCCACGTGCTCAGGAACGACAACGTACCGACAAAGCCTGGGGTGAAATTAACGCCATCTTCGGAAACCCACAACTGGAAATCTTTCGTCAGATGGTTCTTGAATCGCGATTCAAATACGTCGTTGGACAGAATACGAATCTTATCGATCATTCGTGTTTCCGACCCTGCAAACTTGAAGATTGCCCAGGCATCACCATTGATGGCTACCACACTGGCATCCGGAGGAATCACATCGTGATCGATGGCATCGTTCCAATCTTCGCCAGCCAGCGTCATTCCGCCTTCAACCAATTCGATCGCGGCATAATCTTCATCCACATAGATCAGATCGTTCACACACATCTTATCATAGCCGCCCTGTCCGGAGCCTTCCAGACATACCGAGTAGGAGCCCTCTTCGGTGTACACATGAAGCGGATTGATCATGCTCATCACGCCATGCTGGAACTCGTCTACTGCGCCATCACCGTAGGTCCATACCCAATGCGTGGTTACACCACCGCTGAGGTTGTAGAATTGGACTTCCAATTCCGGTGTCCCAACGATCGGGAAGGCACTGAATCCAACCGTCGTCGGACGGATCACCTGAATGAAATTCTCTTTCGTGATCGAATCCGTATATTCTTCGCAGCAATCCCAGACCGTGAGTTTCACGGTGTAATATTTATGTGGCGGATTTTTGAAGACATGGACTGGGTGCTGTTCTTCGCTGGTCGTTCCATCTCCAAATTCCCACAGCCATCGTGCCGCGTTGGTCGAAAGATCTGTGAACTGAACTTCCAGTGGAGAGATACCCGATGTCGGCTCGGCCGTGAAATCGGCTACCGCGGGTTCACATTTGACGTTGATCGTCAGTTTCCAGCTATCGCTGCCTTCCGTCTTCGTATCGCACGTCACAAACTTTGCCGTATTGTCGTGTGTGACCGTTCCGGTTGAATAATAGGGTCCGAACGGCAACACATATTCGAACGTCTTCGGAGCATCAACGACACACAGCTTCTCGGCCAATGGATCTGTGAAGTTCGTATCGGTCACCTTCACACATTCATCAACTTCTTCCGGCTTATCGAACACGAACTCGACCGATGCGGAGAATTTGGTCTCGCCTGTCGGTGTGCTAATTAGTTGTTCTCTCAGGTATTCATAATCGTAATTCTGCAGATAGGCAGTAGCGACATTTTTTCTTGTCTCTGCATCCGGCAAGGTCGCACAATACTTAATCTCCAGTGTTCCATCAGGTTCCAGGGTGTATGGGAATGTGAGTGCATCATCCTCTAATTCAACAGTCAATGCACCAACAATCACATCCTCTATTTTATTGATAATAGCAGGCATGGGTGCTGGATTGTGAATATAGATCGTTCCGCAAACTTTAAAATCTTCATCAATATACGTCGCTTCAACCAGTACCTTGTAAGGAACCTCTGTTGCAACGCAACCTTTGAGATCGAGTACGGCATATTCTGCCCATTTATCGATCGTCCACGAGTACGATCGTTTGAACGATGTCTTCGCATCTTTCTTAATATCAAGCGAATAACAATTAACAGTGACCGATGCGGTTGAATATTGCTCTGTTTCCAGGATAGTAGCCGTGTTCTCATTGACGCCTGCATCATCACAATCGAATATCTTTTCGTAGGTAACTGATCCGCTCTCTTCGAATTTCCAGGACTTGCCATTCGTGTCCTCGACATTTACGCTACCTAATATTTCTGATGTCGGTGTCGTAATAGTGCCAATTTGGTACATGGCTTCGACATCATGCTCTTCTCCAAGATAACCATCATAATTGGTTATGGTGACCGTCGCAACGTTCATATACTCCGCGTCTTTGATCGCATCGAAGGTAAATGAGTAATAATAGCATACGGTCTCGCCGGCGGGAATCTGTTCATCAGGAATAATGGTCTCGGTAGCACCGGGAACAGTCTCCCAATCCATCGTCCCTGTCTTATATTTTAACTCATCGACAATCTTCAATCCTTCCGTGGGCAGCTCATCATCCAGATTTTCAACACAGATCTTACCGGAGACCGTGATCACATCAGATGCCACTGATTTAGTTACTACGATCTTATACAGGGATGTACCTGTATCGCCCTTGAACAGGTCCCATTTATCCGGAAAGACGGTCTTTTCGATTGTCCATTCATAGGTCCGTTTTAACTCGGCATTCGCCGTCTTCATCGCAGATATTTCGATTCCTTCTTCTGTACTCTCCTCTACACGAACCTGCAAATGTCTTTCGCCTATAGAAGCACCATCTAAAGCAGCAAGTTTCATATGAAACGGAGCGCCTGTAACACCTCCGGCTCCATAACCATCACCCCAGTCATCTTCAGAAGCGATATGACCTCCCCAGACGATCAATACTTCTTCTGATGCAGCTTCGAAGGTAATTGTTATCTGCGTATTGCTATCTCCGAGATAAGTACCCAATAATGTATAAGAAGAGACCGCTGTAATAGTGCCATTATAAATCGTAAAATTTCCTGGCTGCTGAGTCACACCAGCTCCGCTGACATTCGGATCGAGTGGAATAGCATATGTGCTGGGACCAGCCCAGGGGAAATTGGTGATATCATCACCAATCGAGGGGGTTTCGGTAGCATTATACGTCATTAAATAATCAAACGCATGAACGCCGGCTTTCGTCGATTCATATTCTATCGTTAACGTATGTGACCCGGTCGTCAGAGTATTCATATAAAATCGATATGGGATGACATCATCTTCTTGATAAGAACCCTTTGGCGGTGTATTAATTCCGGTTATCCATTCATCCCACAGATTAGCCCACTGTTCCTGTTTATCGACAGGGGCAGCCTGCAGACTCGTGTATTCAAATAAAACCATCTGAAATATCAATATCATACTTAAAAAGACTATTGTTGATAATTTAAATCTGGAATACATAGTTACCTCCCTTACAAGTATTGTGAAATGAGTTCACATATAATAAATATTAATGTTTGCACAAATATTAATGCAGGACTATTTATTGTGTTACTTACATATTATTTGTGCAGGTGTACAAAAAATGTTAAACAATAGAAAATCTAATCTGATGAAGTTGTGAAGGAATGTCTCAATAAAAACTAAATACTGAAGTCAGATTGAGGTCTATTTAACAAATGAAAATATCTCGATTGATCTATAATATATATTCTTTTAACCATTCGCGGAGCCGGATAATAAAACAAATTTCACAACTGAGTTTTAAGGGGAAAACTCTCTCGGCTTCTATTCATTACTAATCCGAATTATTCAGGATAAAAATGTAAATATCAGTTCACGTAATCATTTCCCCATACTCTAAATTAGTAAATCCAGAATTTTAAAGCGCGTATTAGTGCTGTTTATCACCCCCTTTCATCTCATGAACGACATGAATTTCAATGAGTGGGATAAAACTCATGAGATCAGATTGAATAAGACACAAAACAGATTTTAGATATTGTATTATCCAATTTAGTGCTACAATCGAAAATATACATATTATACGGCTTTATTTATCGAATGTCTATTCTCTATGCAAAAAAATGATTTAATAGATACTTTTATTTTCTGATAAAAAATTCGACTCTATACTCGTTGAATAAATCGATGTCAATCTCGTCTTCATTTTGAATTCATCTGAATTAATAAAAGAACACCCCACAAACATCAATTCAATATCGACCTAGCACATAAGGAATCGACCTGACATCATGATGAGGCAGACACCAATAAATTATAAAATACAGTGACATCTAGTTGATGATTTAATATGTATCACAAATGTCACAAGTAATATATCATAATTTTACGATAAAATCAAGTTATTTTCTTATTTTCTTTATTATCATTTTAACTATTTGGTATTATTTAAATAACAACT
>JAFGOE010000103.1 GCA_016926625.1 Candidatus Zhuqueibacterota bacterium | reverse complement strand
TCTGTCTCCACGAGATCGGCATGGCCGGTGCTTGTGATCGGATTTGCTCTTCCGGGATCCAGGTGTCTCTGAGTAAGAATCGGATTACTCTCGTAGGGGACATAAGGCCCATCGATCTTTTGGCTGCGAAAGACGACTTCAGAATGCCGCTCTTCTGTCCCGCCTTCTGCCGCGATCAGATAGTAATAGCCATCTTTCTTGAATAGATGGGGACCTTCGATCCATACCGGCTTTTTTTTGATATCGGTTCCACCATTGACCAACAGCATTTCGTTCCCGACCACTCTTAAATTTGCAGTATTGAATTCATAAAGCCTAATCGTGCAGTGACCGTCATACAGAGGCTTATTATCAGGAGCAGCGCTGTTATAGACGATATATGCTTTACCGTTGTCGTCGAAGAACGTGGATGGATCTATCCCATTGACCTGCGGTATCCATATCGGGTCAGACCAAGGGCCTTCAGCTCTGTCTGATGTGACAACAAAATTTCCCTTTTTACCGATCACTGTGCAGGTCACATAGAATAGACCGTCATGGTATCGAATCGCAGGAGCGAAGATACCCATCGATACGCCCAACCCATCTAGATCCAACTGTTCGGGGCGGTCTAGCACATGACCGATCAACCTCCAATGCACCAGGTCCTTACTGTGAAAAATAGGGACACCTGGGAAATAAGAAAAAGTCGAGTTAACCAGATAGTAGTCATCGTTAACCTTGCAGATGCTGGGATCCGGATAAAAGCCTGCCAGGATGGGGTTGGTAAATTCTTTGTTCGACTTTGTTTTTGATTGGTTTGATAGGCAGGAAACGAAAACGAAAAGGAATATGAATACGATGAATGATGAACGTGGCATACTAAACCTCCTTGTATATCGATACGTATAGCAACGGCTGCATTCGGTTCGAATTGAAGTTCGGGTCTCGCGGCTTGTAATAACACTGTATAGTCATCGGTAAAACAATCTCAATTGCAACCTGGATTAAAGTCAATCGTCGCGAATGAATATCGAACGTCGTATATGTATGATTCCGGTTCTCTCGTTTGCGATTTTTCATTGCAATGTCTGGATGCAGCCGTCATTACTGAATTAATTTTCTTGATACGTTACTGGTCACTTCTTCCCGGTTTAAACTCGACTCGATAACTTTCAGGAGGACCAAGATAGCTTGGCTTCACACCCCTGGTCTCTATTACTAATTTCTGGAGGACAATACCGGGATCGACAGCCCAGAATTTTAATACGTGCTTTCCAGGTTTGGCGAGATGATGTTTGGATGTCTCCGTGGTACCGTTATTTCGAACCGATTCCTCCCAGTCCTGAAATGTCTTGTCTGTATGCATGTTGATAATTTGCACCGGTTCATCGTCGAGAGATATCCCGTATCGCAATCCCTGATTATTATGAAAATTCAGAGTAGGGGAGAGGTAAGCTTGTACCGATACATCGCCTTGATTAAAAAGATAAAGTTCGTATTCCAATCGAGCACTATCGACAACAGGAGCCTGCGGCTCGGCTGTTACCGGGAAGGGTGTCATCGCCGAAAGGGTGCGACCCAGGTTCGGGATGTTCTGCCAGGTGATTGATTCTGAATTGACGGCTCGCATGTAGTGTGCTGCTTCTATTGAAATATAGCCATTGCTCTCGATGAATCGATCTTCCAGATCTGCTAATTCCAGCACAGGATTTTTTACTGGCGCCATGACGATCACGTCGGATTTACCTGCACCTTTAATCGTTATCGGTACACGATGTTCCCCCGATGGCACGTTATCCCAGTCGACACTCACCCATAATCGCTTTTCTGTCTCGATTTCGCCGCCGGGCTGACTGATAACGATCCATGATTCTTTCGGAATAATCCTGTATTTAAAAGGCGTCCCACCGCGATTAAATAGTTCGATGAAATAGGTTTGCTGATTGAACCGATCGAACTCAGGCAGCACCGCTTCTGATGTTTCAGATGGCCACCAGTGGCGTGTCCCTTCGATAGCAACACCCATGTCGGCTGCTTTGTGGATTTTGATTTCGTCGACTTCAGGCATCGCATTGACATCAGGTTGCTGCCAGTATGTATAACCGATATGCGTCTGATCCATCATATGATTCCATTTGCCATCCGCCATGATAGTGTTGTAATAATGGGTGATCTCTGCGTCTTTATCAAATAATTTTCTCGCCTCGTCAGCCAGTCGGTTGGTTACCACGCGACCCTGTTCGGAATACAAACGGTTTTTTGCAACGGTTACATAAAGCTCATTCAAATTTGCACACGCCTCTACCGGATGCAACACGAGCTGATAGAAAGCCTCGTGATATTCTGAGGGGAGTGCATTATAGATAGTCTTCGCCTTTTCCTTCAATGTGCTACAATCCGCTACGATGGTCTCAGCCTCACGATAGTTTATCAGACTATACGTGTCCGGCGACAGTAGTTCTGGCTTACGTCTGGAATTGTAGGTTGTGTATTTCGTGATGATATCGGAGATCTCGGCTGCATATGATGATCCAAATTGCTCCGCCGCCCAGTTGTGTGTATATGCAGGCAGGTGTTCTGCGGGAAATAGTTCAGGATCCCAGGCATAATCCAGGAAGAATTCGATAGGGAATTCCATGGGTTTTATATCGCCTACATTGACGATCCATATCTCTTTAACGCCGTACTCGTATGCCAGATGCATCTGTTCCCACACCCTCGCTATCTGGTTCGTATTGAGCCATTTATAATTACGGGGACCACCGACGTAATCGTAATGATAATAGATTCCATAGCCACCCGATCGTGCTTTATCATCCAGTTTGGGGAGTTTACGGAGATTTCCCCAGTTATCATCGCACAATAGCAACGTCACATCATCGGGTACGCGCATCCCTCTATCATAATATTCTTGCACTTCTTTATATAGAGCCCACACCTGAGGTATTGTGGTGATGTCTTTTCCGGTCACCTCGGTGATGATCTCCCTTTGATCGTTGACGATTCGTTGAAGTAATTCAATATTGGCTTCTTCGCTCATGGGTTCATCACCATCACCCCGCATCGCCAGTGTGATGATGCTTTCGTAATCGCCCATTCGTTCGATGCCTTCGGTCCAAAAGTCCCTTAACCTGGCTTCGTTTGCTTCATAATTCCAGGGACCCGAACCAAACTGTGCCCATTCGGCATGAGCGCGCATCATGGGCTCATGGTGCGATGTGCTGATAACGATCCCGTATTCGTCGGCCAGTCTGGGATTCTCCGGATCATCGACATAGAACGCTCGACCCCACATTGCCGGCCAAAGGAAATTGCCCTTCATTCGCAGGATGAGTTCGAAAACGTGCTGGTAAAATTGTGAATTGAAACCGCCGAATTTTTCGTAAGCCCAACCTGATAGTGCGGGTGCTTCATCGTTTATGAAAATACCACGATATTTGACTTTCGGTTCACCCAGCGAATAGTAGCCTGGTTTGATGAAGACGGATGCTTTCTTCTTTGCCGGAACATCGGCCCACCAGTACCACGGCGAAACTCCGATCTTCTCAGAAAGATCGAACATGCCGTAGATGGTGCCTCGCTTGTCGCTGCCGACGATGATTAACGCACGATCTACGCCGGGGAACGGTTCTGTGATCGTTTGAATACAAAAGCTTTCCCATTTCCCCATTATCTCTTCCACGTCGAGTTTGTTATCACTCAATAAGTCGTCGATCCATTGATTTTTACCGAGCGTACCGATGATAACGATCTCCTTCTCTTGCGGCAGAGCATCGGTGAAAATGGTTGGTTTTGCGTCTGTGACACGTTCGATATCTGTTTGCAGATGATTTAAGACTCGAAGCACTCCGGCATAGTCGTCGGTGCTTGCGCATAATGGTGCTGTTTTCCCTGAATCTGCGAGTGTGAAAACTCCCTCGGTCCATCGAGATGTCACATAGTTATCTCCGGCCGTACCAGCAGAGATCGCGCTCGCCCATAAGATGCAACAGAGCGTAAGCGCAATGGTAATAATCATACTACTCTTAGTGGAGATGGATCGATGAATAAAATGATTAAATATCCGTTTGTTAACGAGTTTATTCATGATAACACCTCTTTGCTAGTGATCGATGATTTTATCAGCATATCGACGAGTCATGACATTGCGAATAGCAAACAATACCGTATAAATTCCTGTTACAACCTGGTATTCATCGCCATGTTCACGGCATACATGCCGGAACGGGATTGTCTAATAGATCATAAATCCGAAATTTACCGCTCACCTGTAATAGAGCCAACATGTACAGCAGTCCGTCATAATAGCGATAGGTCCCTCTGGGTATGGGTAGTTCCCACAATTCCTGCACGAATTCGGTTCGATGTTCGTTTGTAGATGCGAGGGCGGCCACGGCATTCATCGCGACCAAACCCGCAGAATGATCCTGCCCGATTGGTTTGCCATCTAATGTATACAGATTGGGGTATGTTTTAATTCCTTTCGAGTAGAAAAAATTGAGGAGCCGGTTAGATTGTTCGATCGCCCATTCATCTCTGGCAAACCATTGATAGTCAACGGCGATATTCATGGCGACGCGCCAGGCGTCGAACTGAAAATGCACATGACCACCACCCCAGGGAGGATCAATGGGGGAGCCGTCAAATGTAGAGTAGTCGGGTGCGAGACCCGTCTCCGGATGCACGGTTTTTTTGAGATATTGGCGGCTCGTGTTGGCTACATCACACCAAAATTGATTCTCGCGATTAGCCCAACGCGCCCAGAGTTCATAAAAATGGGGTACATGATAGGAAGGATCGGTAAAATCATCTGCGTTTCCGACAGGTACGAAGACAATCTGTTTTTCTTTCTTGTTAAACATGTTGGTGACGACATTCGGCTGGTCTGATGATTCCTCTTTGGAAAGCATGGCATCCAGAATTTTCTGAGCTTCAGCCTGATAGTTGAATATTCCCGCACCATTGCCCCATCGGGCGGCGGCGAACAACAACGCCGTCACGTACCATTCCTCACCATCAGAGGCGGAATTGGCATCGATGATCTCACCACTCGGTTTTGCATGCCAGGCAAAGTAATTTTCATGGGGTGGTTCTTTGTGCTGCAAGTACGTCACGCTCCATTTCCACAGGCGATCGAACTCATCTTTCTTATCAAGCTGCACAGCGATCATCATGCCGTAGGTCATCCCTTCGGTACGTACATCGGCATTATTAATATCTTTGATATAAGCCATATCGGGCTCGACAGGATAATAGACTCGTTCGTCCTTGTCGTCTCCATAGAACAACTGATGATAGGCCGTGTTTATTTTTTCATCGACAAGCGAATCAGGCTGACCTAAAAGCGAAATAAAAAGATTGGGATACATACCGGTATAATAAGCTCCTTTTTGTATTGAACGATTTACTAACGTGTGTTCAGAACACGATGAAAAATGAACCAGTGCAGGGAGAAGGATTAGTAAAAGAACCAGAAAAAATATTCTTTTATGGGACATGACAGCGTCCTTTTTGCTTAACTATTTAACGGAGTAAATAAAGTTTGAACCGTTTCAAATATAGTCAAGAACTTGAAAAAAGTCAAGGGAAAATATTTAAAACATGTCATTCGTCGAACCAGGCAGAGATGGCATGGATGTAAATATTAACTAATGATGTTCTTCAAAGCGTTGATATGATTTATTTTGATTTTATTGTGATTTATTTATCATAATTTTATTAAATATGAAATTTATCTTGATTTTTACTGTGAATAATTTTATATTTTTATATTGTAAAATTAAATCGTTTCAAATGATATGATTTCTCTAACTCTCGAAAAAGAATGGTGGTATGAACAATGAAAAGAATAACAATGGAAGATGTGGCGAAACGAGCGGGGGTTTCCAAAGGGACTGTCTCCGCAGTCATTAACTCCAAGAATTCAGTCAAACCCCAGACGCGCGATAGAATTTTAGAAGTCATGAAAGAACTCAACTTCCGTCCCAGGGGAGTGGCCCGTGATCTAAAAAATGGCAGCTTAGATAAAAGTATCGGGATCATCATAAAAGACATAAATTACCCATTCTACACTGCGATCACAACGGGTGCAAAGGAATATGCTAACAGCAAGGGTTATTCGATCATTGTGGCCAGTTCAGAAAATGATCACGAATGTGAAAAAAAATTCACCAATCTTTTTGCTACCAAGGATATTAAGGGTACGATCATCGCGCCGATTATCGAGAGGACCGTGGAAATAGAACATCTGTTCAGACTGAAGATGCTTAATTATCCGTTTGTGATTTTAGAAGCCGTTAATGGTATTAATGCCAACGTCGTGGCAATCGATAATTTGAAGGCGATTAAAAAGGCGGTGGCGTATTTAATCGAAGGGGGGCATACGAATATCGTGCATTTTGCCGGGCCACCTCAGTCATCGCACACTCAGGAGAGAATTCAAGGATTCCGACACGCTTTTAGCGAGAGCACACTGGCTTTTAAAAACGACATGATCGTTTCGATCGGATCCCGTCATGAAGAGAGTTATGGTAAAACCCTGGAATTTTTCAAACATAAAAATAAGAAAGACTACCCCACCGCTATCGTCTGTTTCAATGACCAGCAAGCGCTGGCAGTTTTACTGGCGTTGAAAGAGTTGAAGATACGCGTTCCTGACGATATC
>JAFGOE010000102.1 GCA_016926625.1 Candidatus Zhuqueibacterota bacterium | reverse complement strand
CAGGGAATCCTGATCGACGAAAACATGGCTTTCGTGGCAAATAGTGGGTATTCGGGTTGGGGAATACCCTATGCACAGGCGACCATATCCGTCATCGATACGCGTAGCGATTCGGTGATCCATACGATCAACGTACCCATGAATGCACAGGATGTTGCCATCGATCCGCTGGGCAGAATACACACCCTCTGTACCGGTGATTATTATTCCAGTTTCGGTTGTGTCGCCGTTATTGATATGCATAGCGGGCCCAACAGAAATACGCCCGCGGTCGTGGACACCATTATTATCGGCGGCAGCCCGAGCGATATCGCCATCACCGAAAACGGAAAAGCATACTGCATCGACTGGGGAAACGAAACCCACGGATACCTCTATTCCTACGATGCACTCAATCACACCGCCATGCACACCGCCCTGAACCCAATCCTTGTCGGACCGAACGTATCCAGACTGGCTTACGACGCCGTCGAAAACGTCCTCTGGATCCCGACAATGAACATTTACGGTGGTGATGGATCTCTACAAAAATTCGATGCCGTTTCCGATTCTATCGTCTGGAAATCAGCCGTCATCGGTAGCGGAAGCTATGATTTGGCGATCCTGGAACCTATTGAAGGCCCGTTTATCGGAATTGACGATGAATCCGATCTTGCGGGAGTCCCGGCGATTGAACTCGCCCAGAATTACCCCAATCCGTTCAATCCGCATACCCGGATTACCTTTACGATAACGGACGAACAATATCTGGAATTGTCTGTCTATAATCAACTGGGCCAGATCACTAAAAACCTGAGCGCGGGAACCATCGCTGCAGGTACACATGTCGCCACCTGGGACGGCACCAATGACGAAGGTATGCCTGTGAGCAGTGGAATCTATTTCTATCAGCTTAAAACATACAGCTCTGTCATATCGAGACGGATGATTTTATTACGATAAGGAAATATTTCCTAATAGACGATAAGATAATAACACTTTGAGATAGCTTACAGATCTCAGAAGTTTTGAAATTATGGAGCATGATTGGTCGGATCTATCGTAAACTTCAATTTTATATGTGATGAAACATAAGCACCAATTTAATCGTTGACTATCGTGTGATCGATTGCTATTTTATATAGAGCATAATTTCAGCAACAGAAAATAAACCTGTCATTGCGAGCGATGCCGCTTTTAGGCAGCGCGAAGCAATCCCCTGTGACCAGCGGGAAATGAATCATAAAATGTTGTATTAAGCACTGCTTCGGCAATGCAAGCCACGCGAGGACAGCCAGTGTTGCTATTATGCTAATGTTATCACTAAACCTGTCATTGCGAGCGATGCCGCTTTTAGGCAGCGCGAAGCAATCCCCTGCGACCAGCGGGAAACGAATGACTCAATTCTTATTAAGCATCACTTCGGCGAAAAAATAAGTCAACCGTACACCATGAACACAAAATTCCCAAAAACCGAGATTAACCTGTCCCATCCGATCTATCGTCTTAAAGACTTCTTCGACGAACGATTTAATTTTCCTGTGCGAAAATTGCCCGTGCATACCTATCTCGGCTGCCCGCATCGCGATAACAACAGGGATGGAGGCTGCATCTACTGCTATGAACCTGCCTTTAGCACGTTGAAGCCCGATCTGCCGGACGTGCAGACACAGATAAAACAATGGATCGATCACGCCAGAAGTCGCGGTTACAACGGCAAATTCATCGCTTACTTTCAGACAGGAACAAATACCTACGCACCAGCTCCGAAGCTGAAATCATGGTGGGAACAGGTATACGAATTCAACGATGATATCGTGGGATTGGCCGTCGGTACACGGCCCGACTGTCTCGATGACAGCGTCCTTCAGGTTTTAAGCGACATCGGTGAGCGGCTCATGGTTTGGCTGGAACTGGGACTGCAGTCGGCCAACGACAGAACTCTATCCTTAATCAATCGCGGTCATGATTATCAGTGCTTCGTGGATGCAATCGCACGTGCAAAAAGATATCCATGCATTCATATCTGTGCGCACATCATTCTCGGCCTGCCGGGCGAAACCGCAGATGACATGCTGTTCACCATCAACGAAATCAATAACTTACACCTGCATGGTGTCAAGATACACCATCTGCAGGTCGTCAAACACACGGTACTGCAAGAATGGTACAATAGCGGACATATCACTTTATTTAATGAGGACAGCTATATCGGCCTGATCACCAACCTGCTGCCCCATTTAAATGCAAACATCACAGTACATCGGTTAGTAGGTGATATCCGTGACGATCTTCTCATCGCACCACGCTGGCATCTCCCCAAAACAAAGGTCCTGCAACTGATACACGATGAACTTCAAAACCGAATGACATGGCAGGGAAAAGAGCTTCCATCGGTTAACACGAGCACACCTAATTCCCTTGATCCAGTTTAATCGGCATCGATTCCGTCCTGGAACCGGTGTACAGCGAAATATGAGGAAACGGGATCTCGATTCCCTCCTCATCGAAACGTCGTTTAATTTCCACAGCCAGCTTGTTATTTAGGCTCAGCCAGTCCTCTTTCGTCGCCCATGCCACAAATAACAGATCGATCGAAGAACTACCAAATCCCGAAAAAATAACCAGCGGTTCCGGTTCATTGAGACAAACAGGATTTTTTCGAGCGATATCGAGCAACAAGTCCCGCACACGTTCGATATCTTCCTTGTAAGCGATACCGATCTTTAAATCCACACGCCGTATGGGAAAATGAGTTATATTCGTAACCTCGCTCTTGATAATGGTCTCATTTGGAATGCGTACATATTTATTGTCAAATGTGCGAATTTTCACCGATAGCGTATCGATGGATAAAACCACACCCGTGATATTCTGTATGGTGATGACATCGTTCACCTGAAACGGTCTTTCGGCGATTAAAAATAATCCACTGATCACATTGGATACACTCGTTTGCGATGCAAAACCCAACGCGATACCGACGATCCCGGCTGCTCCTAATATATGTGATAACTTGAAACCAAACTCATTGAGTATAGGGACAAGCAAGATAAACAGCCCAATATAGTAGACAATTTTACTTATAATCATCCCTTGCTGCGCCGATACCCGTTTAGTGAAATAACGTTTCGCCCATTTCCGAATCATATACAAGATCGGAAATCCGATAAAAATGATAATAAGCAGACGCACGATGATCGATAACGTCTCCAATGTAAAGATCTGACTGAAGTCGAAATTCTGTAAGTTCATTTTATTCTCCTAATCGATTATCATACCAAGCCCCGGGAACTCTTTCAGAGTAGAGAACGTCTTGGCCACAAAGCTCTTTTTGGTCGCTCTTTCACCGGAAAATATTAATGCTGCATCGGGTCTCTCTTTCGGTGGTCTACCACTCTGTTTTATCTGACTACCCTCTCGCGCTCCCTCGTAATGAATCGTTATATCTTCTGACCAAAGTTGGTCATCATCGATATAAATGTTCATGTTAGCAACCCGCAGGCAAATTTTCTGCACGAGTAAATCCTCTTCGGATTTATTTACGAGTTGCACGGGACAACGCACAACATACGCATCAGCATGATTATCGTGAAAATCGCGTTTTGCACTCGTCTTTAGCCAGTAACACAGCTCACCCTTAAAAAAATCGCCAAACCAGGTGTTCGATAAAATTTTAGTCGGTAGATCGAGCAATCGTACGATGGTTTTCGTCTTCAGCCCAATCCGAATCCATGCCGGTAGCTCCAGATAAATCCTTGTCTGAGTATCTTTTATCAGCCAAAAATCGGATTCCAGCTTGACCGATATCGACCGGTCGGGGAATACGGGTTTGAAATCGATCTTCACATTTTTGTATGAATGATTAAAACGAGCCCATTCCAGCGAGTCGGAGGGCACAATCTCCTCCTTTAAATTACTTGCATGCTGGTAAGCGATCTGAATCTCCTGATCCATTTTCCTGATCCAGAATCGTAACTCTCCGCATGTCCGTCCATAGATGAACCCATCTTCCAGATGATGTTCTCCCCAGATCGACAATGGAAGCTCAACGACTTTGATATCACCCATGCATGTTCTCCTATCTTTGAAAATGATTCAGCCACTTAAAAAGCCTGTCCCAGGCCAATATGTATCTTATAACTACCTTCCCGTGGCCTGGGATCAATATTGTAACCCACATCCAGTCGAATCAGCCCGATGGGTGTGTTAACTCGCAGACCGCCACCGATAGTGGTCCTTAAATCTTCGAAATTGAATTCCTCAACACGTTTCCACACATTGCCCACATCGACGAAGGCTGCCCCTCCAATCATTTTGTAGATCGTATGACGAAGTTCTAAAAGATTGAAAACAATCGAAAATTGTCCGCCAAAGGGAACCCCGTTTTCATCAAGCGGGCCAACTTTCTGATAGTCGAACCCACGGATGGTATTGGGTCCACCGGCATAATATCGTTCGTTTAATGGTATCTCCTTCAATCCGTACATGGGGCGTATATATCCCAGGCCAAACGATGTACCGATTACCATCCCCGTCTGTAGCGTAAAAAATCGCTTCAATTTCGACTCGATCCTGTAAAAACTTCTCGTTCCTTGCAGAAAACCACCGGCAAGTTCATGGCTCATCTCCAGATAACTGCCATCCGTGGCATTAAATAAATTATTTCTCGTATCTCTCAGAAACGAAATCTTTAATCCGCTGATGTCCATGTTCTTTGCATCCGGAATTTCAGTGACCCGAATATTCTTTAAAATGACCTTTTCCCTTCGATAAGCGATAGTCGCCATTCTTCTTTTCTCAAAACTGTATCCTACGGTCACCTTAATCTGGTTGCGATCCACGTCAAATCCTGGTTCATCGCTGAATTCATTGGAGACGCGGATATCTGTCCGCCATTTCGTCCGAAAGGTGTACGGGTCGGTGTAGGATAATTCGTATTTATTATTTACAAAACTCGCTCTGGCGCTGATGCCGACTTTTCGTGCGGTACCCCACAAATTGGTGTGATAGAACTCGACACGACCTCTCAACTTTTCTACTGATTCATACCCCGCCGAGACATCAAAACCGCCCGATTTTTTCTCCTCGATCCGAATCTCAATATCCTTAAGTGTCGAATCTCCGCTGGCACTCGTCACAGCGACGATATTTACTGATCTAAACAATCCGATTAAATAGAGTTTACGCTGAGATTCAAGCAGCTTCGAATAATCGATGACCTCAGCTCGTCTGAACGTAAGTTCGCGAAATATTATTATCGGACGCGTCGTTTCAAGACCCATCGGTCTGATGTCACCAATTTTAAATTGATGGCTCTCCGTTATGTAAAAATCGATTATCGCCCGGTTAATTTCAGGTTTAACAAATGATTTTGGTTCAATAACCGCTTCCAGGAACCCATGATTAGCATATCGTGTCAACACCTTAAGATTCGCCGCCCTCAGTTGCGATTGTCGGAAAGGATCTCCGCTCTTTAATTTCACGATCTCAGTCAGTTGATCATCGGTAAACAATTCATTTCCGAAAAAACCGATAGATTCGATGAGGGTCAGTTCGCCTTCATCGATCGATATGGCGATATGAGCCTCATGCTTGCTCGAATCCAGGGTGACGTGATGGTCGACTACTTTCGCATCAAGATATCCGTTCTCCTGATAGAACAATTCGATGTTCGCCAGATCGTCCTCCAGTACCTCCGGATAATAATAGGAGCTTCGGTACCAGCGTGACGGTACTGAAATCATCACGGTTTTCAGTCGCTCATCTGAAAACGCCGCATTGTCATCAATGGTCACAGATTTGATTTCGAATCGGTTGTTCGCTTTTGCTGCCGCTTCCGAAATCGTTGCGAGAGACCATATCAAAATGATCCAGTATGTAAACTTTATGCGGTTCATTTAAATTTAATTCCGAATTTTAGGTCGATCGCTGAACGTCCGGATTGATCCGTCTGTCCCTGGATATATAAATTGTTCTTAATTCGATAATCTAGTCGTATACCCTGCTGATTGAGCTCGCCGACAGATGTGTCGTACGTTAATTGGATCCTATTGGTGATCTTCTTCGACGCCACGAGCTGGGGCCCCCATGAACTACCGAAATCAAATAGATTCCCTTCGATCGACATACTCTCCAAACCAAACAGATTCCCCACCTTTTGCGATGCAAAATAGGATATCCGTTGACTTGAGTACATCTCCAGACGAGCTTTAATCAAATCGCTTACCTTCGTCTCCTGACCATTACCCATATGATTCCCTGATAATTGATCGCGAGTAAATCCCAGCGTCAACAGAGCCAGAATATCCGATTTTCCTAGCTCCGGATCAGAAGTTAATTTTACTTCCGCCTGATCTAACAAACCGGATATACTCAGGGTGATGGTATAGTCTTTATCATCAAAAGTTTGATAACTCTTTAAGGCAGCTACTGCCTCGATATCGATATTGGGATTGATCCTGTTGGGATCGACGAAATCGACCGTCCCGGTTTTCATATTGAATTTGCGATCCAGATACAAAACGTAACCCTCAATCGCCGTCACACGCCCGCGAAGGTTAATCCCTGACAGATATCCATAAACGGTCAATTCAGGATAAAGCCTGATTCGTGCCAGGTTATTATCGACCCATAGATGATCGCCTTCCCTGATCTTCACATTCATTCTCGTCTTGTTCAACAGGTCGGGCAATGCCCTGGCTGGCTTTTCCACGCGCCTGGCGAAAGGCAATATTGAGGTGGGACTGAAATTGTACAGAATTTTCGACTCGCCAAATACTGCCTCTCCTTGCAAAACATGTACATCCTTCTGCGTCTCATAACGTATATCCGCACGTTTCAGGCTGACTTCGAATTCATCTTTTACCTTCACATCGATGCTATCCGCTCGAACATGGACATCCAATGCGTTGATCGTATTATCATCGAGATATAGTCTCCCTTCGCTGACAATGGTACCGGAATTTAATCTCGTGTACAATGAATCGATACGTATTACATCGCGCTCAAAATTTAATCGTGCGTATCCTTCAGAAAATTCCATGTTCCACTGAGAATATGTCGCAGTTAGATGATCTATCTCCATGGACCCCATGACGACAGGATCTTTCGTTGTCCCACCAACATCAAGTTGAAGGTCGCAGCGGCCTGAAAATTTGTCAACCGCTGGAATCAGCGGCTGAAACAGCTTTAGATCCAATTCGTTCACTACGGCTGCAATCGATAGTGAATCTGAGGATATACTGCCATCGACATGCATTTTTCCATGATCTGGTAACACTATTTCAAAATTGCCGCTATATCTTCTCATCCTCGATGCGTTCAACGCACCGGACCCTGTAAATGACATACTATTATAATATCCCGTGATCGATTCAATGACCAATACCGAATCGTAAACAGACGTAACCAAATTGAGGTTATGTAGCAAACGTTTTTTTTGCTCGATCGTAAACGCTCCTTGCAGCAGACTCATATCACCATTGATATGCGGCTCGGCGACCGTGCCATTCCAGGCGACGTTAAATGATGCTCTCCCCTCCGCAGACATCGACTCTGGCATGAATGAATCGAGCAGACGTAAATCAAAATTTTTACCGTTCATCTTACCGCTGAACGGATTGACCTCACCGATGCGCACCAGTCCCTCCTCGTCTCTCCGCAATCCCAGTCGTGCCTGAATGCTATTGATGTTGTTATCTACGAAACCGGAGAGATCGATCAGCCTGGCTTCCCGGGCATCCACCCGAACCTCGCCGTGTATCGAATCAAATCGTACGGATTCGAAGAACGGATT
>JAFGOE010000101.1 GCA_016926625.1 Candidatus Zhuqueibacterota bacterium | reverse complement strand
TAACTCAGCGATCACATCAAATAAATTCAGATTCGTCTGATGAGTCCACCCTTTGGTCACGATCTGATTTTGATAGGCATCGATCGCGATAATCACGGGTCCAGTACCGATCTCAGATGACAATTGCCTCAAAAACTTGTGGTTAACCATGTCATTTTCGAAAACAACTGAGCCGAGAATGATTTTATGCGCGCCGTACGATAGATATTCTTTTGCTTTCTCGATCGATCGAATGCCCCCTCCTACCCTGCAGTCGGCTTGAAAACAGATCTCTCTGATCAAATCCGTGTTGCTTCCCTGTCCCATTGCAGCATCCAGATCGATCACAGCAATTTCACTATATAGATTAAATTCCCGCGCCAGATCCAGAGGGTGATCTCGTTCCAATATCTTTTCCCTGCCCTGCCGAAGTTGCACCGCTTTTCCATTCATCAAATCAATCGACGGAATGATCATCTGATAGGTACTCCTTTGTTTGATAGATAGTTTTTAATATCACGAATCGTATATTCTCCGAAATGCAGTAAAGACGCAAGCAAAACTGCATCCGCTTTGCCGTTTTCGATCGCCTCGGCCATTTGCGCCAGCGTTCCCGCGCCTCCCGATGCAATCACCGGTATCGAGACGCTCTCTGAAACGGTGCGCGTCAGTTCGATATCATACCCTTGCTTCGTTCCATCCATATCGATCGAGTTCAATAAAATCTCGCCTGCGCCCAAGCGTTCAACATCGATTGCCCACTGAATCGCATCGTAATCGGACTTAATCCTTCCGCCATTTTTATACGCATACCACCTGTCACCGTCCTTTTTCGCATCGATGGATAGCACAATACACTGCGATCCCAATATTTTTGCCCCTTCGGAGATGATTCCTGGATTCATTAAAGCAGCCGTGCAGATTGCGATCTTATCCGCACCCGCTTTCAGAATCCGCCGCATGTCATCCACCTCCCTTATCCCGCCTCCGACGGTCAACGGAATGAACACTTCTCCGGAAACGTTCTTGACGACATCGATCATTATCTCCCGACTCCTGTAAGACGCACCAATGTCCAGAAATGTCAATTCGTCTGCTCCCTGTTCATTGTACATGGCAGCAAGCTCGACCGGATCGCCTGCGTCCTGCAGGTCTTTGAATTTTATCCCTTTTACCACTCTCCCATCCTCGACGTCGAGGCAGGGGATGATTCGTTTCGCTAACATAGTTCGACCCAATTTTTTAATAGTTGAAGTCCGTTATCACCGCTTTTTTCAGGATGAAATTGGACTGCATACGTTCTCCCTCGCCCGACGACAGAGGGATAGCGTAGCGCGTAATCGGTCTCAGCCAAAATGATATCGGCTTCCGCAGGAGCGATATAATAACCATGCAGAAAATAGAAATAGGATCCATCATCTATCCCCATGAATAGATTCGATCTTTGCATCATGGAAATCTGATTCCAACCGATCTGAGGGACTTTATCATGCTCGAATCTCTTGCAAACGCCTTTAAACAGCGAAAGTCCACGCACACCGGGTGATTCGCTGCTTGTTTCGAACAGCAACTGCATTCCGAGACATATTCCGAGAAACGGTTTATCTTCTTCAACCCAGCGTTTGATCGAACCGACGAGACCGCGCTCGGTTAATTTATCCATGGCCGCGCCAAAGGCACCGACGCCAGGTAAAACCAGTCGCTCCGCACCAGAGATCTCAGTCGACGCGGTGACAAATTGACTCTCAAACCCTAAAAAATCGAACGCTTTCTTAACTGACCTCAGGTTGCCAGCGCCGTAATCAACTATTGCTATCATCGTTTAACATCCCTTTTGTACTGGGTATATGATCAATGGCCCGCGGATCCAAGGAACAAGCCATGTTCATCGATTTCCCAAACGCCTTGAAAATTGCTTCTATCTTGTGATGATCGTTTCGCCCGAAAGGCATCCGCACAACGACATTCGCGTGCGCATTGGCGGCAAATCCCTGGAAAAAATCGTGTAACAGATCAGAGTCGAAGTCACCACAAAACCGCCGTTTAAGTTCCACATCGAATTGCAGGTACGGTCGGCCACTCAGATCGATAGCGACCACAGCGAGAGCCTCATCCATCGGATAGACGAAATAACCGGCGCGATTTATGCCCCGCTTATCTCCCAGTGCTTCACGGAATGCCCTGCCCAACAGGATGCCTAAATCCTCGACTAAATGATGTTGATCGACATTTAGATCACCCTTAGCCGTGATCGTCAGATCAAACAATCCATGCTTTGCGAATGATTCAAACATATGCTTCAGAAATCCGATGGGGATATCGATGTCATATCTGCCAGAGCCGTCTATGTCCAATTCCAGTCGGATATCGGTCTCATTGGTTTTACGGTCTAAGCTTGTCTTTCTCATGTTAACACCTCAACGAGTTCGTTAACAGATGGCAATATTAATCTCGCACCATTTTTTCTCAGTAAAAACCTCCTGACAGAGTTCTCAAAGTCGTGGTGCAGCAGCCCGATGGGCGTAACCCGGGCCGCCACAGCGGATGCCATGTCATCGATCGTGTCTCCGACATAGACTGCAGAATGGACATCAAGCAGTTGTAGCGATTGGAGCAGTCCATTTGGATGTGGTTTCCCTTTATCACGCGGAATATCGTCGAGCGTCACCATCGTTGAAAAATAGTCTTTCACATTAAATCTATTCAGGACGAACTCTGCATCCAATCTCGGACGTCCTGTAAAAATACCTAATTTATACCGTTTCCTCAGTTCCTGTAGGATTTTATTATCAGGGAGCCATGTTTCATTTAAAATCAGGCCGTCGAAATCCTCACCCAGATAAAAGCCGTGAAATGTATCGATAATTGTCTCCAGATCGAGTGAAATTCCTCTTTCACGAAGAACCTCCTGCGTCAATCGCCAATCGTTATTGAAACCACCCTTGCTCTTGTAGGAATCGATTTCATCAAGGTCGAACGAGCTACCAGAAAAATGCTCAACCGTCTTTTTTATAGCGAGTCGATAGGACTGATGCACATCCACCAGCACACCATCCATATCGAAAATAATTGCCTCAGGTTTTAGCGCAGGGTACAGATTTAGGATGACCTGTTCGTTCTCTTCATGCCTGCCGATAGAAATTCTTAGAAATCCCTTTAACATGGGATAATTATTCAAATTTTTAACCAGAATACCTTTTTGCCTAAGCCTATCGTATATCACCTGACTGTCTTCTTCGAAATTTACGATGATAAAATTGGTAGCCGACTCATGGGGCGCATATCCTAATCGTTTCAATTGCTCATGATAATACTGCTTTTCCCTATCGACCGCTTTGATCATCTCTTTCAAATAGTCTGTATCATCTATTGCGACCTCAGCTGCTTTTACGGCGGCAACGTTTGCGGCAAAAGGAAGATTGATCTTGTTTAAGTCGTTGATCACCTTATCCTGAGCGAGCGTTATACCAAGCCTTAATCCTGCGAGCGCATATATCTTTGAGAACGTCTGTATGATGACTAAATTTTCATAACGCTGAATTAAATCGCTATACGTCTCATTCATGAAATGATGATATGTTTCGTCGAGTAACACCAGGGCATCGCCCGCTTCGTTCAGAACGACTTCAAGATCTTGTCGGGATATTGCCGTGCCTAAAGGGTTGGCAGGACTGACGATGACGATGATTTTCGTTGATTCGGTGATGTGGTTCAAGACCTTTTGGACAGGGAAAGAAAAGTCATCGTTATACAGAATCTCAACTAATTTTGCCCCTCTGATCTTCGCAAAAAAATCGAACATGCTGTAAGTCGGAACGGGTAAGATGACCTCATTGTTCTGTTCCAGATAGGTGTCGAATACTGTACGAATCGAATCATCCGCACCGTTGGAGAGGATAATATTTTCTTCCTGAAGCCCGTAATACGAGGCCAATTTGTCAATAAAGAGATTATATTCAGGGTAGGTAGCAATCTCTTCGAGCGACAAGTCCCGAATTCGTTGCAACACTCTGGGTGAACATCCCCAGGTATTCTCATTAAGATCGAGCCGTATTTTATCCATCCTGCTCTGTTCAGGCAGCTGATAAGGCGTCACCTGCGCCAGTGTTTTCTTGGGTTTGATCATAATACAACCTTCTTGAACTCGTATTCGAGTATATCCGTCGCACCCAACTTCCTGAGCAATGGGATCAATTTAATAACCTGATCTCTATCCACTGCAACTTTCACGGCATACCCTGTTTCACCGTAGAGCGGCGAGATGGTCGGGGAGCGCATGCATGGTAAAACGTTTATCACGGCCTCGAAAACTTCTTTCGGGACATTCATCTCCAGCATCACTTTTCCCCGGGCATCTAAAACCGATTTAATCAGCATCTCCATCTCTTTAATCTTTTCATGTTTCCAGGGATCTTCAAGTGCAGCTCTGTTCGCGATGAAGCGCGTCGACGAATCCATGATCTTCTGTATAACATGCAGATTATGCTCCTTCAACGTTCTGCCGGTCGACATGTTGTCGATAATCATATCTGCATCTTCCGGAGGGAAGACCTCGGTGGCTCCGTAGGTTCGTATTAAAATATAGTCGTAATGACCCTCATCCAGAAAATTTGTAGCGATGTTCTCATACTCTGAAGCAACAACGAGGCGCCGGTTGAATATTTTTTCCCCCAGCAAATGTTCCGGGACAGCGGCTATGATTTTCACCACATCGAAGCCTAAATCCATGATCTCGAAAACATCGGCTTTCGTCTCCACGATCCAATCGTAACCAGTGAAACCGACATCATGCGAACCGAGTTCGACAAGCTTAGGAATATTTTGCGGTTTCATGATTTTGGATTCGATTTCCTTATCATTGAGTCGAGGTATGTAACTTCGCTCATCGACATCAATCCGAAAGCCTGCATCGTTCAGCAGATTGATCACATTTCTACTTATTCTGCCTTTGGGAATGACCAGTTTTAACTTTTGCACTTTCACCTCTCTGATTTTCAACCTTTAATAAACGCCAACATGCCTGTTTAAGTTCTGTATAAGATAGAATTCGCTCGTTTTTGTGTATGACTTACGTTGGATTCTGCAGAGCGATCACTGAACTCATGAATCTTAAAACTACCACTTATTTCTTAAAAAATCAACTAAATTTCTCATGCTGGTTTTAGAGGTAATCAACTGAGCAGTTATCGCAAGTAGGGAAAAAATTTTACATTGTCTATTTTCTAATTCTATTTAGTTCATTATTTAACTTGCATTATGTCCATAAATCATCTAAATTAAGACGATAGAGTATGAGTTTACGTCGTTGAGAGATCTATGAGAAGTAAATTCCTTTACATAATGATATTCTGCATTCTCGCCTGTCCTCACAATTCGTTGGACGCCCAGTATTATTTCGGTCGCAACAAAATCCAATACAATCAATTCAATTGGGAAATTCTGAAAACGGAACACTTCGATATCTATTATTATCCCGAAATGAGAGAACTCGCCGAAATCGGTGCTGCGTCTGCGGAAGAGACGTATCGGATTCTGGAAGACAAATTCAATCACAATATTATCCAGCGAATCCCGCTTATCTTTTATTCCAACCATTCCCATTTTCAGCAGACGAATACGATCCCGTACATCCTACCTGAAGGAGTGGGCGGATTCTTTGAATTCTTGAAAGGCAGGGTCGTTGTGCCTGCAAACGGCTCGATCTACCAGTTCAAGCGCGTCATCCAGCATGAATTGATCCATGTTTTCACCCATAACAAGCATTATCGCATCTTAAAGGATCATAAAAAATTGAGCCACCCCGAGTTACCCTTGTGGTATGTAGAGGGGCTCGCAGAATACTGGTCGCTCGGGTGGGATTCGGAGAGCGAGTCGGTGATGCGCGATGCCGTATTAAATGGTTACATCATCCCGCTCGAGAGGATGTATCAAATCTACGGTTCCTTCCTGATGTACAAGGAGGGACAGGCCATCCTGAAGTACATCGCGGACACCTATGGTGAACACAAGATCATTCAATTAATTGATAATTGCTGGAAAGCAGAACAATTCTCCGATGTACTGAGATTGACCATCGGTCTCGATTACAAAGAATTCGACACCGAATGGCTATATTATCTAAAAAAGAATAAATATCCGTTGTACGAGGAGTCTGATTCGCCCACCATGACCTCGCAAAAGATCACGTCGCGAGGCATTAATACGAAACCCGCGTTTTTAAGGCTGGATGGGGACGCGAGGACCGTGTTCCTCTCCAACCGCACAGGGTACACCAATATCTATTTAAAAGATCTCAATGATGAAGAAAAGGATCTGAAACGAGCCAAACCCGATGTGCTCATCCATGGTGAACGAACGACTGAGTTTGAATCGTTTCATATTCTCAAGAGCAAACACGATGTGAATGAAAACGGCATTTTGACGTTTGTATCGAAAAATAAGCAATCCGATGTCATCTATACGTACGACATCAGGACAAGGCAGATTATTGATTCGTTTCGTTTTGATGATCTGGTCACTCTTTCCTCGCCCAGATGGTCGCATGACAACCAAAAACTGGCTTTTTG
>JAFGOE010000022.1 GCA_016926625.1 Candidatus Zhuqueibacterota bacterium | reverse complement strand
TGATTCGTATTTTATACAGAAGTTTCTTTAATTCATTATAAAAAACCTAAATAAACAGGAGGATTTATTATGAAAAAACAGCTATTATTTTTAGCAATCACCATGATTTTCATTGCTAATTTTGCTGTCGCACAGACATACGTGGCTCCGGGTGACGGAACATTATCACAGGCTATCGCAGATGCGCAAGATGGTGACGTACTCGAGTTGGTGCCGGAGGGCTTATACACCGAAAGCGTCGATAACACGTTCGGTACACTCGTTAACAAAGACCTTATTATCAAGGTGGAGGGCGATGAGCCGCTGCCAGCGAAGCTGCAGTTACTTTCGCAGGCGAGCGGTGAGAATACACCAATTTTCTTTCTTGTTGGCGACAGTGCATCGTTGACTCTAATTGATCTCGAATTAGATGGATCGTTCAATGGTATTTCGAACGCAGAGTATTTAATCCAATTTTACATGGGTGAATTTCCTGCACCTACGTTCATAGAAAATATTGTTATCATAGATTGTTACATCCATCATCTTACCAGCGATGTCATCGCGGCCGGCAATTCGGAAATGAGGGGAAACGTTGTCATCGATAATACCTTGATTAACAACTGTATATTTGAGAACACCGGAACATCGGTCTATTACAAATATGGAGGAGCTAACTTGATATCGGTTACCAACTCTACATTCAATACGATCCTGAGTTACGGATTTCGTATCGCCGGTCCAGCCGAAAGCAATCTTCCGAACAACACACCGACGGTCATCATCGATCAGACCACCTGGTATAACATCGGCACCGAAGACGGACGAGAGATCATTCTTTGCGAGAAGGGTCCTCATCAGGGATTTTGGAGCGTAAGTAATTCTATCTTAGTAAAGCAAATCAACAAAGATAAAGTTGTCATCAATATCAAGGAGACGGTTACCGACGAGCAGGCTATGATCAATAACATATGTCTATGGGATGTGGGCACGATCAACTGGCGCAATCACCCGGTGTCGGATACACTCACAATGGATCCCCAGTTTCTTGATCCTGATAATGGTGATTTTACGCTGCCGGCCGGTTCACCTTTATTATCGTATGGTTCCGATGGCGGTCCGATCGGCGATCCACGCTGGGCGAAAAATGCATCGGCTGTCGCCAGTATCGAAAATTCCGTTCCTGCTGATTTTTCATTGATGCAGAATTATCCTAATCCGTTTAATCCGACGACGACAATTCGTTTCACTCTGGCGAAAACGGAAAATGCGGTGCTGACAGTTTATGATTTGTTGGGACGCAAGGTGGCAGTGCTCGTAAACAACAAATTGGATGCGGGAGATCACAGCATATCCTTTGATGCAAGTGATCTGTCATCAGGAATTTATATTTATCGATTGCAAACAGAGGCACAAACACTGACAAAAAAGATGACCCTGTTGCAATAGTCTGAAGCCGATCATCATCCTGTCGTGCTAATTTTTGAATTACTCGGTAATTGAATTAATTCAGTAAAGCGTCATAGATCGCCGGTTCATGTCACATTTCGGGGGACTCGAACGCTGACCCATTCAGCCACCTCATTGGGTCTGCGAAGGATTTGAACATGGTCGGCGGTCTATGCACGCGGTTTGCTCGCTCTTTTCATCAGAGCAATGTTACCTCATGCAATCTTAAGATTGAGGAAAAATTATGTCCGGTTCATGTTTAAAATGCTTAAAGACGTTCATCCCCTTCAAAGTCTCTTACATTCTGTTTACGACAATTCTAATCTTATTACTCTCTGAACACACACATGCACAAACGCTGGCCTTCCCCGGAGCAGAAGGGCACGGCAGACACACCATAGGCGGCAGAGGTGGCGCGGTTTACGAAGTAACAAATCTGAACGACAGTGGTCCCGGAAGTCTTCGCGAAGCTGTGGAAGCCAGAGGACCGCGCACAGTCGTGTTTCGGGTATCCGGCACTATCAAATTATTATCTGACCTTAAAATAAAATACAGCAACATCACCATTGCCGGACAAACGGCTCCCGGAGATGGGATCTGTCTGAGGGATCAAACCCTCTTCGTGAATGCAGACGAGGTAATCATACGATATCTGCGTTGCCGTTTAGGCGATGAGTCGCTAGCCGAGGACGATGCCACCTGGGGCAGGTACTGTAAAAAGGTCATCATCGATCATTGTTCCGCCAGTTGGAGCATCGACGAGGCATTCTCTTACTACGGGATTGATAGTTTAACCGTACAATGGTGTCTGATCGCGGAAAGCCTTTACATGTCACATCATTCCAAAGGTGCCCACGGCTATGGCGGCATCTGGGGAGGAAAAAACGCGACGTTTCATCACAATCTTCTTGCGCACCATTCCAGCAGAAACCCCCGCTTTGCAGGTGGGGAAACTCCTGCTTGTGTTAATGTCGATTTTAGAAACAATGTCATCTATAACTGGGGGTTTAACAGTGCTTACGGCGGGGAGGGCGGACAAATCAACATGGTGGCAAATTATTTCAAGGCAGGTCCCGCCACAAAAAGCAGCGTTAAATACCGCATCGTTCAACCGTCCGATCGATACGGGAAATGGTACATCGAAGATAATTTCGTCGAAGGTTCGCCCGAAGTCTCGGCAAATAACTGGGCTGGCGGTGTGCAGGGCTCGTACTCAGCCGAGTCACTCATCAGAGCTTATTCCCCATTTCCTTATGAACCCGTAACAACCCATACGGCGCAACACGCATACGAAGTGATCCTCGATCAAGTCGGAGCAAACCTGCCTGTACAGGATATGGTAGATCAACGCATCATTCAGGAAGTCCGCACCGGCACAGCAACGTACGACGGTCATGCTTACGAATTGAGTCATGGATTCTCTGATACCAGTGTGACAAGAGGAATAATCGATTCTCAAAACGATGTCGGTGGCTGGCCTGAATACATTAGCACCGAGGCACCCGCCGACACGGATCATGATGGGATGCCTGATGAGTGGGAGACCGCAAACGGACTCGATCTGAACGACCCAGAGGATCGTAATCAATTGAGCGCAAACGGTTACACCATGCTAGAGGTCTATTTAAACAGCCTGGTACCCAACAGCGTTTCAGTCGTGGCATATCATGAGCAAGTACCGATGACGTTCACTCTCCATCAAAATTATCCAAATCCGTTTAATCAGGGGACCATGATCTATTATTCGGTTCCTGAGACCGGACTGGTAACGATTCAAATTTTTAATCTCAACGGAAGACTACTAAGAAACTTAGTCTCTGATGTACGACCCGCTGGATCATCATTCGTCCATTGGAACGGCACCGATGATAAGGCCTGTCCGGTTGCATCAGGACTTTATTTTGGCGTTATGAAATACAAAGACCAACGAAAGATCATCAAGATGCAGTTTATTAAATAAGGCACATCGTTTAATTGAAATAAGAGTATGATTAGTCACAACTTCATTTTACGCGGAACAGATGCCTTTCTGAATGATCAGATATAGATCGTTCAGATCGTCTTTTCCATGCATGATGAAGTGAATTCTGACAAAGTCTACTCTAACACAATTGTCTATAAACCTGGAGTTTAACATGCTTCATAAACGACATTTTTTAGTGACATTCATTATGTTAGCGCTTCTTGCAACCGGCACTGTCACACAACTGTCTGCGCAAACAAGAAGTCGAATTGCCGGCTCGGTGAAAGAGGCTGATACGGGCAAACCGCTAGCCGGTGTCAATGTCTTCATCGAAAACACCTATCTCGGAGCTGTAACCGATGAAAAAGGTAATTTCATCATCATTAACGTCCCGGTTGGCACGTACGATCTAAAAGCATCGATGATGGGTTATAGTGCTCAGGTCATGCGTCAGGTGATGGTCTCAACCGATAGAATCACAAGAGTTGAATTCATTCTCAGATCAGAAGTCATTGCGGGAGAGGAAGTCGTTGTCACGGCGCAACGGGATGAACTGCACAAGGAGGTCTCGAACACGCAGCTCGTTGTCTCCGATGTCCAATTGCATGAGGCAACGGGAATCCGGGAGATAAACGCGTTCCTGACTAAATTGCCCGGAGTATCGGAGGACAATGGTTATCTGACTATTCGTGGTGGTTCTGCAGATCAGACCGGTATGATGGTGAATGGATTGTCTTACACCAATCTGGGCACCGGAAACGCCGAGACGAGTATACCGCTCAGCGCTATCGAGCAGGTGTCGCTCCTTTCAGGCGGCTATAACGCCGAATACGGAAATTTTCGTTCCGGTTTAATCAATGTGACCACCAAATCAGGCTCTAAGGAGAGGTATCATGGCTCCTTCAGTTACTCGCTGGATCAGTCGCATCGGCGACGTTTCGGAGAATCGTTTTATAGTCCCCAAAATCCTGTGTTACGGCCATATCTGGATCCCGAAGTAGCGTTTTTAGGGACACAAGAAGCCTGGGCAGATGATCCGTACATACAGCAACAGCATTTAAATTTCGCCGGCTGGAATTATTACACCGACTTATACAACCTGGGGAAAGCGCCAGAAGATCACGCGACGCCTCTCGATTATTACCTGCTGGCCTGTTGGATGCATATGACGATTCCGGACTATGAGGGGTTGTCAAAATTGGGTTACACGGTTCCTGCAGAACAAAAAGAGCTGTTCGAGGAACATGCAATGAAAGAAGATGGATCTGACTGGAACTTCGATGGCGGTTTTGGCGGGCCCGTACCTTTAATCGGTAAGAAACTGGGTAATGCAACATTCTATATTTCCAACAACTCTCGCGAGCAGCATTATATCATGCCGGTAACGCTTCGCAGCGAGAATATATACACCACTCTGGCAACGATTAAATCGCAGCCCTCGGAAAATTTAACACTGACCTTCAACGGACTATATAAATATCAGAAGGGTATAAGCCCGATAAGACCCGCCTGGGGCGACTTCCCGGACGCCAGTCGCGAAGGCGGTTTTATGCCGCTTAACAATATAAAGCACATCACGAGAAACCCGGAATACTGGTACGATCCACCATTCTTCCCGATCCTGAAGCAGAACACCCTCATGGGAGGACTAACGATCAACCATGTGTTGAATCCTTCCACCTTCTGGGAGTTAAGTCTGAGCGCATTGCGTATCAAAAACGATTCACCCACGGGTAACAACAGGGATCAGACCGTATTGACATATTTCGGACCCTTCCCGGTATCAGAGATGCCTTATGGAAAACTTCAATACGGATCGAATATTCTCGATGGGTACAATTACCCCAGTTACGATGCCCTGCCAGGCATACCGCGTCGATTCCGAAGAAAAGAAGGTGACCTGTACGATAATAGTAAGGTCAATCAGTATCGGGTGCGATTCGAGATGGCTTCGCAGCTTGATATTCATCATTATGTTAAAGGCGGCTTCGAGTATAACTACATCGATCTCGATCATAAACTCTGGGAAAAGTGGAATGAGAATTATTACAATGTGTATGAATTCAACTATCACCGTACGCCAAGTCAGACAGGCATCTTTATCCAGGATCAGTTAAATTTCGAAGCAATTATCGCCAACCTCGGTCTGCGCTTCGATTATTATTACGGTGGTGGCGGTAAATGGCCTACGGGTGATCCGTTTGCCGAGGAGGTCTTTACTCCCCAGGATGTCGCCGCTGATTCTATTTTATTCCAGTATCTCGAACAGGGTCGATCCTATATATGGGATACATGGGTCGCTTACGACAAAGAAAACCCCGGCTTCCTGAAACCAATAAAAAATCATTACGCGATCAGTCCCCGAATCGGTATCTCATTTCCGGTAACCGTTAATTCGAAATTCTATTTTAATTACGGACACTTCCGCTCCAATCCACCCTACTACACCATGTACCTCTACCGGTATCGCTACGATAAGAACGGTTTATACGATATGTCGAACCCGAACCTGGAGCCGCCGCGCACGATCTCCTATGAGATGGGAATGGCCTATAACTTTCGTTCCAGTTACGTGATGCGAATTTCAGGTTACTCAAAGGACGTGACGGGTCAACATGGTGAAGTCAATTTTAGGAATGCGACAGGCAGTGTTGATTACGATAAATGGGTAAATAATGAATATGAAGACATCCAGGGGCTCGAGCTCAATTTGTCTAAAAGCGATAACAGCTGGCTCAACGGATGGGTCAATTTTAATTACATGCTGAAAAAATCCGGTTTAACCGGACGAGAAGAGATCACCGAGGTCACGATCAACAACGACAGAGAAGGTTTATATGCCGGTCAGGAATCTCGTTCCCTACCGGTTCCGGAACTTAACGCAAACATCACGTTTCGCTCACCCAGTAACTGGGGTCCTGACGTATTCGGCACAGATCTATTGGGTAACTGGAACCTGACCTTCTTTGCCGAATGGGAAACCGGCGATTATTTCACATGGAATCCGAACAACGAACTTCACGTCAGTGATAATATGCGCTGGCCCGACTACCACATGGTGGATATGAAATTGACAAAGACTTTCAAATGGGGCGGTATAGGTGCAACCTTGTTCCTCGATGTGAG
>JAFGOE010000100.1 GCA_016926625.1 Candidatus Zhuqueibacterota bacterium | reverse complement strand
TCTTCTTCGACGAAAAATGATGATGATAAAAATTTATCGCGTTCTTCTTTAGAAAATAATTTGACAATTCCATATTCTCCATCGTAACCCGCATCGATATGAACATGACTATTACGCATCCGTTCTATCGCCTCGCGTGTCATTAAACCGCCGACTCGTTCAATGTCAATAAGCGGAATATTCATCAGAATATCCAGTTCAGGGCCAAGTTTCACCAGTAAATGATCCAGCTTTGCAATCACTCTTTTCGTGTTTTCTCCCTGACCTACCACCTCAGCAACGACCTCGGATAAGGGGATAAGGCTGGTAAAAGGTAGCGCCTTCGCGTGAGTTGCACCGGGGTCCCTATCCGCTAACTCATCTACACGATGAGTGACGCCTAGAGTTACCTTCTTTCCACATACGGGACAGATACCGTTATTCGCCTTCGTCTCTACCGGGGATAACCGTACTCCACACTTTCGATGCCCATCGAAATGATACTTCCCTTCCTGCGGATAGAACTCGATGGTTCCTCCAAATAAGGCAGGATCACCCGATTTCAATGCCTCTATCATCGCTGGGTACGATAATTCACAATGGAAAAGATTTGCCTCACGAGCCAACTTCTGCGGAGAATGCGCGTCGGAATTTGATACGAGTGTATATTTATCCAGACTGGATACGCGCCAGTTCATGGGAGGATCCGATGACAAACCGGTCTCTACCGCAAAAATATGCTTGCTTAAATCGCCGTAACACTCTTCGATGGAATCGAACCCAGATTTAGAACCCAGGGCTGAAAACCAGGGCGTCCAGATGTGAGCGGGAATCAAACAGGCTTCTTCGTCCTCTTCGAGCACGATCTCGAGTAAATCACGTGAGTCAAGACCCAGAATCGGGCGGCCATCGGAACGAATATTTCCGATTTGCTCCAGACGATCCTGGATCTTTTGTGCAGTCTCTAATGAGGGACTCAGCAATACATTGTGAACTTTACGTACCTTATCACCTTTTTTATAAATATTGCTTATCTCAGCGGATAAAATAAATCTGACATCTCCCTCACACGCCCGGGCGACTTCCCGCTGCGTCGTGCTGCTAAACTCTTTTTTTAATGTGTATAAACCTGGTTCCGCTGGCTGTAATTTTTCTTTTAACTCGGATAACCAGCCCGGATGAGTGAAATCACCGGTTGCAATAACACGCAGCCCTTTTAATTGCCCCCACTGATGCAAATGCTCTAAATTTAACTGGCGGCTCGTGGCCCTTGAATAGTGAGAATGAATATGAAGATCGGCAATAAATGACATAATTGTAATAACTCTTTTTCTATGATCAGTATGAAGATAATCAATGTATAGATGAGTAACTTACTATCAAACCGGATCTATATTGATACAGTCGATAGCGATTAAAGGCGTATTATCATGACCATCGACGATTAAAAATTACTTAATGAAGGTAAATAGCGACCCAGACGTAACCCTCACTTTAAAACTTCTTATGAATAACATGGCTAATTTTTTATTATAAGGATCATTGATCCATCATCATGCAATATCATTTTCTGTGTCAAACTTGGCCGCGAATTCCTGCGCCTCTAACTTTTCCAATCCGTTGTCAAGAGCGATCTGCTCCCAGTCGATAACTGCCTGTTGCGACTCCAGGATTTTCCTGATAATATCCATCTCGACTTTAGAAAACGTTCGCGCATTATAGACGTAATCGGTAAATGCCTCCCATGTGAGAGGAACCACCTTTTTCACGATCTCCGAAATGGCTTGAGCATAGATACGAATTTCATACTGAGCGTGTACCTCTGACCGCAATTTTATGAAATGTAATAAATTACTTAAATCGATCTTCCAATACCACTCGGTGTACATATTCAGAGGTAAATGTATTCTGGCTAACTCCCGGGCTATGTTCTTCGCCTCTAATTCCTCATAGTCCTGCCAGCTTCGTTGTGAATGGGCCAGGATGACATCGAGAAGGTGTTGTTTCAAGTCGTCCGGCACCGTCTCCTCCGATCGACCCTGACGATTCGATTTCGATTGAAATCGTATGTTCTCGCTTTCCGGAATGTAAAAATCCCCGACCGCCTTGGAGTAACGTAATGAATATTCATTGACACTGGCCGTACGATGGCGTATCCATTGACGCGCTACAAAAATCGGCATCTTACAATGAAATTTAAATTCAACCATTTCAAAAGGACTGGTGTGTCCATGCCTCAACAGGTAACGAATTAAAGAACGATCCTGTCTTACTTTCTTTGTCCCTTTGCCATAGGAAACACGTGCTGCCTGCACAATGGATTCATCCGATCCCATGTAGTCGATCAATCGGACAAATCCATGATCCAGGCACGGTATCACCTGGTCAATAATCTCTTCTGCTGCTGATACTGATATATGTGCCATGTAATTCTCCGTATTTCTATAATAAGCCGAACAACCTGTTTATCTATAAAAATTAAACGATATAGTCATGTTGATACTTAAACAATCGAAACATAAGAAAGAATAGATTAGAAATTAATATATGAAAAAGTAATTTTTGAATCAAGTCATTTTCAAATTTTCCAAACTTTCGTACACACGATTACAATCTGGCTGAAGTCTCATTTAGATGAATTCATCTCTAGTTTACAACGGAGTACAACGGATAATGAAGGAATAGCAGATGTAAAATCCTGGATATGGAAGATCAAATGAATTAAAAGAGAATTGCTGTATAATGAATAGACGGTATATGCGTTAGTCAGGTCCTACAATAAAAAAAGCTGGTGGCGAATTTTCACCACCAGCTATCCCCCTTTATTCACCTTCAAATCATTTCAACAGCAGCATCTTATTTACACGATGCACGGTAGAGTGCGACTCGCTGTCATCCGGAATCACGTGGATCGCGTAGAGATAAAATCCGGATGGTACCGCCTGGCCCATATCGTCCGTCCCCTGCCACGCGTAGCTGTACGTGCCCTCACCTAACGGCGAATCGTGCAGCACCTTAATCCGTTGACCCAATATATTGTACACCTCCAAACATACCTGGGCTGAATATGGCAATGAAAAGGTGATCTGCGTCTCCATATTAAACGGATTCGGATAGTTCTGATGTATGTCCAACGATTGCGGCATCAGCCGACGTTGGTCGTTATCGGCAGCCGGACAACGGACGCCTCGTTCCAGCGGAATCGGCTGCGCAATAAACCGGCTCTGAATCTCTATCGCCGATATCTTCGGATCATCCATGCCACGATTAAATTTGATATCTAACGCCTGATCATTGACCACCACCTGAAACGGTTTCACACACGCTTTCATATAGCCTGCTTCGGAAAAGATGTCGAAATCATCCAGTTTAAGATCTCCCTCGATCAGCACGTCCATCACTCGACGCTGCGCCTCCATGAAGTAGATCTCGGCAAAGTGCAACACCACATCGTACGTACCGTTCGGCACATCGAATCGATACCCCTCCAGTCCCCACCGCTCACTCTGGTACAACACGTCCTCCGCTGTCTCGCCCACCGGCATCGGATGAACATAGGTCTCACCACCAAGGTACCCCCACGCACCCGCCGTATATGCCTGATCCGCCTTCCATTCATTCCCTGACGTATCCACATAATCATCGCCACCCGCGTTGACTCGCAACGTTACCTGCTCCGTGCTGCCCACCTGCATCGACACCACCACCAGACCTTGACCCCCATTGGAATGCACTCTCAGGGTGTCCTGCAACAGACCATGCGGTAATCGTCGTCGGTCCACCACCACCCACACCGAATCGCTGCATCCATAACCGGTGCTGCCCGAATCCGGAGACACCCGCCGGATCCACTGACAATCCGGGGACTTCTCGACACGCCAATGCAGGTCCATGGCTCCAGAGTTACGAACCGCAAAATGCAACCGCGTCTCCTCAGGCCCGAAATTCAGCACCGTGTTGTGTAGACTCAGATACGGATCTTGCGGGATCTTCTGTAATTCAATCGCCGCGATCACCGGTTGATCGACCACCGATTCCAACTCGATGTTTAAGGTCGTATCAGCGATATCGACCAGCGATTCCCTGACCAGGGGCGTTTGTGCCTGAGTCTCAGCGGCAATGTCCAATGACGGATAGTAACTGGAATCCTCGACCATCACATTAAATACACGCGATTGCGGCTCATCATATTCCGTCTCGACGAAATGAAGCGCTAACCGATAACGACCGTTCTCCTGAAGCGGGATCGAATAAGACAGATCACCCTGCCGTGTATGCTGATATAACGGATCATCATCCGTACCCCATACCTCCACCTGCTGAACATGATCGCTTCCTCCCTGATAATGCATATCCTCAAACCAGGTGCGATCGGCATGATCAAGGTAATCTCCTCCCCCGCAATTAATGAGCAGCGGATGGTAACCCCTGTTCGCCAGTATCTCCACATTCCGGTTGCCCGCGTTCGTGTTCACAGAGACAGCCGCTGTCATCGTGCTATCACCTGTCGCCGTACGATCGATAACGACCACCACCTCCTGCTGTCCGCCCGCATTGATCTCCCCGCTCGAAGGCTCGATCGCTTTGAGCCACGAGGCATGGGTCGTATTGTAGGCATTCCATGTCAACCGCGCCGTGCCGCGATTGTGGATCTGGAATCGACGTGCCGTTAAAATGGCACCGAAATCAAGCGCGTTCCGCGATACATCGAGTAGCGGATAATCGTTCTTGACCTCCATCGATACATCCACATTTTTAAATCCCCCATTGGAGTCGATGGATAGCGTCCCATGATAAAATCCCTCACCCAGTCCATTACGGCTGACGTCCACTCTCACTTCGGCCGACTGACCCTGGTACAGCGTTCCGACTGTTGGCGTTACATTCGTGATCCATGCCTCATCCGGATTTTCGAAGATAGTCCACTCCAACGGCAACTCCCCACCGTTCCTTACCTCAAACACCTGACTAAACGAATTCCGCCCGAAATTCAGCGCCGTCTTATTGACCCATAACAAGGGTTCATGCGTCCCCTGCTCGATGACCGCAATAGCCTTGATGTTCGCATGCGCAATGGTTATTCCTGGTGCGACTTCAATCGTTATAAAATAGATATCAAGGATCCCATCGTTCACCTGCACCGGAAATGTCCTGTCGATAGCCGTGGCAAAACCGGCTGTCGCAACCATGTCGAAGTCAGAAATAACACGATGTCCTTCAATATCGACATGAAATATTCGTTCTCCTATTTTTTTGTAATACAGTTCTGCAAATTTTAATGTGACATAATACGTCCCATTGGGAACAGTAAATCTATAATAATAAAGCGCATTCCTCTCCGCTTGATATAATGGATCATCTACGGTACCATGGATCTCCGTGGGATAGAAAAGAGCATATCCTCCAATTTCATATCCCCACTCACCGGGTCTGTATGCCTGGTCACGCGACCAGTTGTTACCCAGGTGATCTCTATACGCGTCACCACCACAATTCACACGTATTATCGTCTGGGCTTCGGCTGACAAAATCAATAACACCAGAGTAAAAATCATAAACATTAAAGTACCAAATGTGCGTTTCATATTAATCCTCATAGTAAATATTTAATCATATGTCTACTTCTTTTATAGCTGCAAATCTAAGAAACTGCAGAAGATATTTTCCCCGTAAGGATCTAAAAAATAATAAGAGACCAATCTAAGCGTGTCCACAAGAAAATGACTTGACAATCTATGCTAATTTTAATATAATAATAAAGATAATTTATGTTATTTTTTAAATAACTTATTTTTACTGGAATTTCTACATTTCTAAATACGTTATTAAATTTTGTCGCCAGATCTAAAATGGAAATTCGAGACATATGTGATAATTATAATAACAATTATTCACCAAACGCGGGAATCATGAATGATCACAAATAATAAGATCCTATTAAACGATAGTTTCATTCATTCTTTAGTTGACTCTCTGCCTATCGGAGTCATACTGATCGATAGCAATCTCAAAGTGCAAGCAGTCAATAATTTTATAGAAAATACCTTTCAAATCTCGCATGCTAAAATTTATGATCGAAACATCGGAGAAGTGCTTAATTGTATCGATTTTAATGACAACTGGACACGATGTGACAAACAGTATTGTGCTAAGAACTGTCAAATCATGTCTCCTGCGATTGCTGCTCTGAGACATCAAAAAATTTATAGACATAACGCTCTCATCACCCTGAAGATAGACGATAAAACAGAAAACAAGGAATTAATGATAACATCTTCACCATTAACGCTGGATAATCAGGACTATGCGATTATATTACTCGAAGATATTACCGCACTATCCAGATTAAAACGGGAAAATGAAGTAAATCATGGCATTCCTAAACTTTTAGGCAATGATCCGAAGATTATAGAGATCAGAGAGAAAATTAAAGTGTTGAGTGATGTGGATATTCCGGTCTTTATCGAGGGGGAGAGTGGGACAGGTAAAGAATTGGTTGCATCCGCGATTCATTTTGAGGGTAACAGGTCCGAGAAACCATTTATCGCCATGAATTGCGCAGCACTACCCGAATCGTTACTCGAAAGTGAATTATTCGGTCACGTTAAGGGTGCATTTACCGGCGCTATCCGTGATAAAAAAGGACGATTCGAGTTAGCCGATGGAGGTACGATCTTTCTCGATGAGATCGGGGACATCACACCACTGATGCAAGTTAAATTATTGCGAGTACTTCAGGAAGGTACATTTGAGCCCGTCGGCGGAGAAAAAACGATCAGGGTAAATGTCAGAATCATTAGCGCTACCAATAGAAATATTAAGAGCGAAATAGCGAAAAGGAATTTTCGTGAGGACCTGTATTATCGCCTCTGCGTTGTGCCACTACATCTTCCCCCTTTACGAGAGCGGATCGAAGATATACCGCTTCTGTCGCAATACATATTTAATACGTACAGCAAAGAAATGGGAATAGAAAAAGCAAAGATATCAGAGGAAGTCCTGTCCGCTTTCAAGTCTTATCAATGGCCCGGTAATGTTCGTGAGCTTCAAAACACCATTCAATATGCGATGATATACAGTCGCGGCAAAGAGATCACTACAGAACACCTACCAGCAAGTTTGTTTTCGAGCCATGATCATGACCAGGTAAAACCGAAACGAAAAAGGAAAAGAAAACTCAATAACACAGAGGTTCAAAGAGCTCTGGATATAAATGATGGGAATAAAGTAGAGGCAGCCAAATCGCTGGGAGTATCGCGATCGACGCTGTACCGGTTTCTCGATTCGCTATAAAATTAAAAAGAAAGACCTTCGATGAACGAAGGTCTTTCTTTATTTTATCTGTGCCTTGTGATCTAAAATTCAAGACTTATCATTGTGCTTTTGCATGATTGGGTTCACGGTATCTGTTAACCAGTTGATTCTTTGGATCAGCATAGCGATTTACCTTCGCATGATTTGGCTCTCTGTACCTTTCGATTTGTTCTTGTAACGACTCCTTAATAGATGATATTTGATTGTATACAAGCCATTTCCATTTAGCAACTGAACCTATAAAACCGTTTTCACTATTTACTTTACTGCGAAATGAGACTCTTTCAGCCTGTTCGATATCTATGGCATCTTTTGCTTCAGCAATATCGGTATCGACGATTAATAAGCTTGAAACAAATAATGCGACTATAAATAAAAACATTATCTTTTTCATCACTACCTCCGTAATTAGAGTGCTAATCTAAGCGATTTTATTATTTTATATGCAAGGAATATGCCACAACCACCCAAGATAAAACTATATATATATAACTCATTATTTATTCATTATTAAAGGTTCTTTGGATTGCTTTTACCAATTCACTTAAAACTTACTTTTAAAAATTTAAATAGTACACATTTTTTCAAGATTAATCATGTTTATTAGTGTATTAACAACAGTTAATCATGTCGCTTTTAAAATAAAGTGTCCCATTTAAAATGGGACATCTTGAATAAAACGTTTAAACGCTGATCATCGCCTGACCAGGTTACGGGCGACTAAAATTAAAAAATTATTTATTCCAATGATCGATACAGGACAGTTTATCAGTCATTCCTGAATCAATAGTCAAAAGCATAAACATTGCTGTCAATCACTCCTGTCGCTTCAATAATAACAGATCACTATAGGAAAGATCAATCAAATCTTGATCTTTCACACCCAATAAATCCATGTAATATTGACAGGTTTTAAGCATCAACTTATGGTCAGGTTCTCTCTCATCGCAAATCACCTCAATCTCTACAAATTTTCCCAGGGATGCAACTGAGTCGAGATGAAACTTTATATTTTCCTTGAAATAAATCTCCCTCATCTTATCAACGACTATTTTGATATCAAAGAGTTTTAGTAGGATCTCTTTCAGATCCTGGGTGTTATCGGTTTGATACAACAAAACCTCTGACCGTTTGGGCGATGTCTTATTTTCACGCTCGTAATAGACAAGACAACGCTCGATCGTGCCCTCGCGAAGCTTTAAGCGTCCTTTTTTTACCTGAAAATAGATGTCGATCTGATGATCCTGTCCCTTAAATTCGGCACTCATCTCCTTTAACTTATTTCTAATTTCATCTAGATTGTCCACTTTCGCTTTGATCTCGATATTGAATCGATTCATTGTTTCTACTCCGTTTTAATTAGAGATCAGATGCCCTTCTGAATAAATAAAGCTAAATATTTATTTTCGGTCAGCCCAGGTGCGTGAATCGTTCTAAGATCACGACGTTTTGTTCGAATCACGACCCTATCAATTTCTAAAACCATCAATAGGAAGTCATTGATACGGGTCAAGCTTGATTTACTACGAAATTTTTATGAATTATCAATATTTTTCTTGCTACCTTTGTTTTTATTATTTATATTTTGCTGCGTAAAAATTTTATTATCAACGCTCACAGGAAGGCACTTCAAGAGCGGATTGTCATCAATGCCCGGATATATTAAAAATATTTCTCGTGGCAAGTCGTATGACATTCTCTTTTCCAGGAATCCGGATCATGAGTCGATATTAATCAACGAGATAAGACAATCCATCATCGAACAAACGTTTAGTCGAAGAAAGGATCGTTGTAATGAATTGGCTTGATAAATTACCACTTACTACGCTGGTAATTTTGACGGTAGTATTAAGTCTGGCTCCATTCTTTCCTGAGCCACATCTTTTAAAGAAATTAAAAATGTTGTTCGCCGGCAAACTAAAGAAACCATTGGATATAGTCGATCTATGTTTTCATATCCTCCCGATATTATTATTGATCATCAAACTATGTCGAATGTGGTCATAAAGGGAATGATGCATCAATTCGCTGCAAAGCACCCAGGCTGTACATGCGATCAATCGTAGGATGATTTCAATAATTTTTCTTTCTCATGGCGACGAATCGCCAGATCGATCAAAACAGTAATCAGATCTTTGTATTTTAAACCCGTTATCTCCCAGAGTTTGGGATACATACTAATCTTGGTGAAACCAGGTATAGTATTAATCTCATTGATGATTAATGTCCCATTCTCTTTCAAGAAGAAATCCACCCGAGCCATTCCCTGACAACATAACACATGATAAGCCTCGATTGCTAAATTTTTCACTCGATTGATAAAGTCAGTCGAGAGCTTCGCCGGAGCATCCAGTCGCGCTCCATGGTCATCGATATATTTGGCTACATAGGAATAATATTCGTGACTCGGCAATATTTCCCCTGGTAAAGAAGCTTGTGGTTCTTCGTTTCCCAACACAGAGCATTCAATCTCACGTCCTCTGATATACTCTTCTACCAGAATTTTTTCATCGAATTGTGCGGCAGCTCGGATAGCTGCCTTCAATTCTTCGCTACTCTTGACCTTGCTGATACCGACGGATGATCCCATATTCGCCGGTTTCACGAAACAAGGATACCCTAATTTCTCTTCGATCTCATCATAATCTATATCATCCAATTTTGTCTTATTAAATACCATGAATTTAGCTATCGGGAGTCCTGCCTCCCTGAGTAATCGCTTGGTCACGTCTTTATCCATGGCGATAGCCGACCCCAGCACGCCAGCTCCGACAAACGGTATATCAACTAATTTTAACAATCCCTGAACCGTACCATCCTCACCCAGCGGACCATGCAACACCGGAAAGATCACATCGAGAGGTCTCAGATATTGATTTTTTTCGATGTTGATAAACTGTTTCTCGCGATCACCCGGAACGAGTGTGACTTCATCCGTTGTGTGAATAAGCCTTACCTTTTTCGGATCATCAGGATTTACAAGGTATTCGTTTATATCATTTAACTGCCAACGTCCTGATTTTTCAATACCGATCAGAACAAGGTCAAATTTATCTTTGTCGATTGCCTGAACGACATTTCTGGCTGACAGCAAGGATACCTCATGCTCTGCAGATTTTCCACCGAACAAGATTCCGACACGTAATTTCTTTTTAGTTTTCATTCAACAAGTCCTGTTTTCTTAAATAATCCCAATTTATCAATTGAATGTTCTTCTCTGCAAAGACCTCATTCATCGTAAACTCTTTGAAAATTGAATAATCCAGCTGTCGCGCCCTGCTCGATGCTGTCATTTTCCTTAATTCCTCATCATCAAATCCTGGATGAACGATTATTTGAGACACACCATGGGGTAAGTTGTCCAGAACCTCTTTATAAAGATTCTTACGCTCAGCATAATCGTCGTTCTTCAGATCAGCCATATACAGGAAATCCAGGGCTAGCCGTTTCTTCGCCTGGATTGACTGCAGGTCATCGAATGTTAATTTTAAATGTCGCTGGTTGATAAAAGCGGTAAGAATTTTGGATGGTTTCAAGACCATCGGAGTGAGATCATAGTCTTCACCAAGATGCACGTACAGCATCAGTAACTCTTTGTTTAGAAACATCGTCCCCTGATGTGAATCGATATGTGTCGGTTTTAGGCCGGCTTCCAGGACCGTCTCGATTTGAGATCTTAACTCCTTTTCAACCTCATCTATGTTTGCGTGCTGATCAAATAATTCTATAGTATGCCATAGATGACCATTAGAATCGACCAGGCTCTGTACCTGAGAAGCGGGCAATACCGGTTTCCACGGTGATCGGATCTGCCCTCGGGTCAGACACAGGTGAACACCGACATCAAAATGGGGGTTTAATAATAGACGTGCCATCATTGCTGTAGAATTGAGAGCCGGTACTAAAATACTCGTGCTACTAAAATAACATTTTTCTAAACCATCCACGATCGCGTCATTGACCGAGCTGTGAATTCCTCCATCGTCAGCGTGCACAATTAAATACTTCATTCTCTCTTTGTCGATTTCGCTTTAACCATTAAAAAATAAAAACGGACAGACCCATATTCACGATGAAATTGTTCCAACTTTTATCTCCGTAGGCCTCGCGGGATTCCTCGTTCATCCATTTTTCCGCATCCACATTTGAATAGGTTTGTCGCACTTCAAGATCCAGCGTACCAAAATTGCCGATGAAGAATCGAAGTCCACCCAGCAAATGAACTCCCGGAACGATTTCGCTTAAGAGATCGGTTTTTGACACCTCCTCTTCCTGATACTCGTTCGCCACAGGATCCCAGTACTTATCCGTGACCGATTCACTCACATTAATAAAACTAATATCGAGTCCTCCCCCCACATAGATAGAAGCAAATTTTGTAAACGGTTTTATATGGATCGAACTGCCAAGATACGCTATGTGATTTCGCATGTTCATCGTGATCGTACGTAATTCCGTGTTTGGATCCGGATTTTTTATCTCCTCATCTTTCAACGAGTTGTAGAAACTGGGACTGAATCCGACGTCGAAGTGCAAGCCCGGTACATAGGCTTCTACCGAATAACGCATAAAGCCATTCAAAAAGAAACCGCTTTCAAGCTGATTTTGCCCCCAACCCCCATGAATAGCTGCTGATATAATTGGATATTCAATAGCCTCACTGCGGGAGGGTACCATGAACAAGAGTGATATAACGAACGTCGCCCATATCTTTTTCATGTTAAATACCTCCCTTGGAAATCTTAGAAATAATAAAATTTGAAACCTTGCTTGACGCATCGGAAAGCGCGCTGTTAATCAGATTATCTTTCGGTTTGAGACTCTTTGCCGTGGTCGCCATGTCCTTGACCGAAGCAGGTAGATCATCCATTCTCGCCTTCGGTGCATTAACCCAGCTCACCGCATCGGTTTGAACTGAATTCACCGCATGGCTCTCCATGATTTCGCCGGTTTCAACATCGATCAGCCTGTAGTTGACGTTCACTTCGACACTGCGTTTTTTTTCAAAAAGGGAGTAATGGAATGTCTCTTTCTTCTCACGTTTCACATTCCTCACGTCTCGGTACACACGATTATATGTACCGACTTTGGTCTCTTTCGTCGTGGGTGAATCAGAGTAGGATACCAAAGAGATGGTACCGAGTACGATGGTATTGACGCCCCCCAACTTACCGACTTCCACAGCAGTCGCCTCATCGATGGCCCCTGTCTGAGATAATGCCTGTTCTTCAAATATTTTTTCTAGATTTTGTCGTTCCAAAACTTTGATGAATTTATCACGCCGTCCCAATAACTCTGCAATCACCTTCTGCGCCGCCATGTCGCCATACGAAACTGGCAGATCCTGTGCTTCAAAAGGAAATACAGCAATGCGACGCGTCAATTTATCTTCGACCTCTTTAAGTCTCTCCCTCGCTCCCGGATAGTCACCTCGATATTCCATAACCTTCTCCATCGCTTGATGCGCATGCAGATAGTCCGCATTCTGTAACGATCTATCAGCTTCTTCAAAATAGCGATCGGCTAATTGATGTTTGAGAGATGAAACAAGCGCGTGGGTATCTCGGTAATTGGGTACATAACGTTGAACACTTTCCAATTGCATCAGTGCGTTTTCGAGGTCATCACTCATCAGCAGTTGCTTTGCCTTCCGATATTCCATTTCAGCAATCATCTCGTTCACTTGTCGAATCATGTCATCAGTATTTCGATAGTGTTTGACCATTGAATTTACTTCATTAAATTTTCCCAGTGCCTGCTGATAATCCCCGCTATTGTAGAGCCTCATGGCTTCATCGAAAGCCTCCTGAGCACTGTTCATTTTCGACTGGTCTTTGACCGAAAGCAGATATTCTAATTCCGCCTTCGTGGGATGAGTAATGCCGACAACCTGAATTGCCTGTGATAATAGATCGTAAGACCGATTGGTAATTTGCAGAAGATTTTGCCAATCCTCTATTCTCTCAAAGTGTTCGATTTGTCTCTTCGTTTGTTCAAAATACCTGATTGCGGATTTATTCAATAAATCAAGGGCGGTTTGATCATTTGGATGGTTCCTGATGTAACTCAGGTTGTAATTCAAGGCAGATTCGTAATTTTTGTCCCGATAGGCTAACACGGCCTTCATCCGGTAAGGAGCACATGAAATACTGATCCCGGCCAACAGCAGACAAAAAATTAAATACTTCCTGATCATCTCTCCTCTCCTTTTACTGAAACACTGACTAATTACATAACCAATTTATATAAACAAAGTGGTAATGTCAAGCACTATCTAACGGTTGATTTTAAAAATTGATAGTATACGGCGCAGGTCCATCGTCGCATTTATCGATTGATAATACTAAATGATTTCATTTAGCGAAGTAGATGAGAGGCAAGAACTAATCTATTTTGTAACGGATTAGTTTATTTTGTTCTAACTGTCTGATAAAAAATCCGAGCCGTTCGTGCACAGGTTCGATCTTATCGCCAAATTTCTCACGCAGTGATTCAGCAATCTTAAAAACGTTTCGAGTACCATCGCATAGATACCAGACGTAACTACCAAATTCATCGAGATTGATTTTATAATTCGGATGCTTCATGCGGGGAACGAGATATTTTTTGATATAGTTATTCTTGAATTTCGGTTTCAGCAATACGGTCAATCCATTGCCATCCGTCTCTGAATCGACAAGCTTCACCGGGACTACATCCAATAGATTGATTTGTGATCTGTCTTCTTGTTTTTTTGCTTTGCTCATAATAGCGATGAAGGGTCTTTGCATGATCAAAGACCCTTCGTTCCTGTGTTATCTATCCGTTTATATGATTTATTTCTCGTTTTTCATCGCCTTAACCGGGTAATAGATCAGCACATAGGCGAGCACAGCAAATACGACGATCCCCAGCCATGCTGAACCATCTCCCAGCTTGAGCAACTCGGGTAAATTGATACGGGCTGCCTTCAATCCTGCGGTAATGACGCCGGTCAAGGCTTCACCGGCAACCAGTCCCGAAGCGATGAGGAGTCCTGTATTATCAAGCACCGTACGCTTCTCCTCTGTCTGCTTATCACGGTTCGCCATTTTATCGGCGAAATATTTGATGATGCCACCGACAAAGATACAAGCCGTGGAATGAAGTGGCAAGTACATACCGACAGCGATCAACATGGGCGACGGGGAGCCGATCAGAATCAGGGCGACGGCGAACAACATGCCGGCTATCACAAGCGGCCAGGCCATTTCGCCTCCGACGATACCTTTGGCCATCATCGCCATCAGTCCCGCTTGCGGAGCGGGTAACGTCTCGCCACCGATACCACCCGTATCCAAATTCGCATTGTGCAGTAGAGCGAGCGGTACGATGAGCGTTAAAGCAGCAAAAACGACTCCTATCAAACCGGCAACCTCCATTCGCCATGGCGTACCACCCAGGATGTGACCCACTTTCCAGTCCTGGATCATATCTCCTGCCACTCCGGCGACACAGCATACGACGGCCGCTACACCGAGCACTGCTGCGACACCATGGTCACCCTTAACTCCTAGAACAACCATCAATACGGCGGCGATTAGCAACGTCGTTAACGTTAAGCCGGAGATCGGATTTGATGAACTGCCGATGATGCCTACCAAATAACCCGCAACCGCTGCAAATAAGAGTCCGGCAAACGCCATGACGATAGCTGCGACGATCGCACTTCCGAAACTACCCGTAAACGCCTGATAAATGAAAATAAGGGGGATCAGTAAAACGCCGATGGATAGTAACACCGTACCAAATGGAATATCTTTATCAGTCCGTATAATCACTTTCTTTTCACCTGTGGGACTCGATTTCATATCTCCGATGGAACGTTTTATTCCGGCAATTAAATTCTTTCGCATCTTGTACAACGTCCAGAACGCTCCCACCAACATGGCGCCGACCGCGATGGGTTTCACCTGCGCGTTGTACATCGAGGATGCTACCTCTTTCCAATCTCCGAATTGCAAGAGTTGGCTCTGATCACCGCTCAAAAATAATACCAATGGCATCAAAAACAACCAACCGAATACGCCACCCGAAAAAGTGATCGATGCGTATTTGGGACCGATGATGTAACCGACTCCTGTCAGAGCCGCTGAAGCAGCCGGCGTCTCGATCATCATTTTCCCACTAAAGGATTTGGCGACCTCCTTTTTACCAATCAGGAATTGCACCGTGGATTCTCCGAGCGAGAACACATGCTTGATATATGACTTCACCAGCAGGATGCCATTTGAATTCTTTAATAACTCGATCAAGCCTCCAAGACCCATAGCCCAGAATACATATTTTGCTCCACCACTATCCGCCTTCTGTCCCGCCTTTACGATCTCAGAACACGCCTGGCTCTCGGGAAACGGCAGCGTCGCATCTTCTACAAGAGTTCTCCTGACAATGATAATGAACAGAACTCCCAAAACACCCCCAAGCAACATCAGGAGTGTGCTCTTAACGTAATCAAATTCAGACCATACTCCCGAAATCAAAAACGCTGGAATGGTAAAAATTGCCCCAGCTGCTAATGCTTCACCTACGGCACCCGTTGTTCTGGCGATATTCTCCTCAAGCACCGTACCCTTGAAAGGACGTAATGCTGCTATCGCGATCACAGCTGCCGGGAACGTCGCAGCTACTGTCATACCAGCTACCAATCCTAAATATGCATTGGCTGCTCCAAGAATTATGGCAAGCAAAACACCAATAAACAGTGCTTTGAATGATAATTCCCTCATCTTCGAATCGAGCGGTACATAAGGCTTATATCCATTGACATCCGCCATACTGCCTCCTTAAGTTGGGATTTAAAAGAATGAAAACGATTATTACTCTAATTTATCAATTTATTAATATTTATGTAATCTAGAAAATATAAATAAATCTACTAAAAAGTCAAGTAAAAAATACTTGATCATAAAGTTATACCATGTTTTTATTTGTTTTTTATTAAAAATTTTAGTATATTTTATCTATTTATTAATGAAAAAAGGACGATATGCCGATTTTAAACGATATTACGTTGGGACAATATTACCCCGCAGAGTCGTCTATTCATCAGTTAGATCCCAGAACGAAACTGCTGGTGACGTTCATCTGTATGACCATCATGTTGATAATCGGCCATCCGTTCGCGTTACTGGTACTGAGTCTCGGTCTGTACGCGATTATTAAGAGTTCTAACATCCCTCCCGCTTTTGTGCTTAGAAATCTAAAACCATTTCTATGGTTGTTCGTTCTAACGATTTTGATTCATATTATATTTTCCGAGGATCCACAATCGCTAAATGGTGATCACACGCCATTGTATGTGATAAGACAAGGTTTATTCAGAGGGATCACTTACTCTCTTCGACTCTGTCTGTTAATATTATTTGCCGCCATTTTAACGCTTACTACATCTCCGATCGAAATCACCGATGCTCTGGAGAAATTGCTGACACCGATGAAGAAAATCGGTCTTCCCGTGCACGATGTTACCATGATGATCACGCTATCGCTCCGTTTTATACCAACTCTTATTCTTGAAGCCGATAAATTACGTAAAGCACAGATATCCAGAGGGATGAAGTTTAAAGGGAACCTTATGAAAAGAGTTCACAGCATTATTCCTTTATTGCTTCCGCTGTTTATGTCGGTATTTCGCCGAGCCGACGAACTGGCCATGGCCATGGATGCACGATGTTATACTGGCGGTGAAGAACGAACGCGCTTTAAACAGCTGGAATTCAAGTCTTCGGATTATATCGTAATCAGCAGTGCTGTCGCCCTGCTCCTGATTGCCGTACTCATACGATTTTTTAACATCGTATAATCGGCGATATGAATAGCATAAACCAGAGAATCTCTGACTCCTGGTAAAGACTAAATCCGTAGACCTGATCGGTCAGTCGGATCAATAACCAGGCAATGTAACATGCAATTAACCTGAATCCGATTTTATGACGAATTATAAGATTGAAATAAATTACGACGGTACCAATTTTTGCGGATGGCAAATCCAATCGCACGAAAGAACTGTTCAGGGGGAAGTACAGAATTCGGTATTTCGAATCTTTCACCAGCAGATCAACCTGATCGGCTCAGGACGCACCGATGCCGGAGTACATGCTGAAGCTCAAGTCGCTAATTTCAAATTATCCGGAGAAGTTCCGACCAGTAAACTGAAAGCCGCAATGAATGGAACTTTGCCACCAGATATTCGTGTTCTTTCAGTGGAGATGGTACCAGACTCGTTTCACGCTCGCTTCGACGCCGTGAAACGGTTATATCATTACACTATCTCAAGACATCAATATGCCATTGGTCGTCGATACATGTATTTCTATCCTTATCCGTTAACAACTGACTATATGCGTGAGGCGGCGACGTATTTAATCGGACAACATGATTTTAAATCGTTCTGCCAGACGAAAAGTGAAGTCAACAATCATATCTGTACCATTGAAGAACTAAACATCGTCGAAAGCAATCACATCGTGAGGATCGAAATACTGGCTAATCGATTTTTACACAACATGGTCAGAATTATCGGAGGGACATTGCTCGACATCGGATCTCAACATGATGCGCCTGAGACTATGCGTGACATTCTTCAGGCAAAAGATAGAAGAGCTGCAGGGAAGACGATTCCTCCCCATGGTTTGTGCCTTAAAAAGATTTATTATGAAGATAAATGAATAATTTCGCGTTAGCATAAGGAATCAGAATCTGGATTTAACTATGTTACATAATAATTCGAACACTCTGATAGAATTTATCATGGAGGTAGTATGAAATTTTTTATTGACACGGCTGATATTAATGAAATCAAAGAAGCAGCCGCAATGGGTATACTTGATGGTGTCACGACGAACCCATCGCTTATCTCTAAAGTACCGGGTAAATTCGAGGACATTATTCGGGGCATCTGTGATATCGTCAATGGACCGGTTAGTGCGGAAGTCATCAGTCTCGACACCCGGGGTATGATCGAAGAAGCAAGAAAAATCTCCAAAATCCATAAAAATGTCGTCGTCAAAATTCCCATGACTTTGGAAGGGATTAAAGCCGTTAAACAGCTTGAATCTGAGGGTATAAGGACCAACGTTACTCTCGTCTTTCATTCAATGCAAGCGTTGCTCGTGGCCAAGGCGAACGCCTCGTTCGTAAGTCCTTTCGTCGGTAGGATCGATGACATAAGCAGTTACGGTATGGATACTGTTCATGAAATCGTCACAATATATAATAATTACGGTTTCCAGACAGAAGTGATCGTCGCCAGTATCCGTTCACCGATGCATGTCGTGGAGGCCGCTCTCGCCGGTGCTCATATCGCCACGATTCCATTTCATGTCATCGGACAACTAGCTAAGCATCCGCTTACCAATATCGGGATCGAAAAATTTCTCGCCGATTGGGAAAAAGTAAAGAGCAGATAGGAAAAAAAGTTATGAAGAAAATTCTCATTCACTTACTATTTATCGTGATGGGTGCGATCGTTGGAGTACTGGTCTGGAATTTTTTAGTTTCTGACCATATACCCGGTTTTAACAAGGCAAACAGCCATAAACTTCAAGTACCGGAGGATGGGCCACCCATTAAACAGGCGTCAATGCAATATATCGGCAATTCACGGCAAAACGCAATCACTCAAGCTGTTACAAAAGTGAGTTCAGCCGTCGTAGGTATCAACGTGATCCAGATTCGGGAATACGACGCCAGAAGCTTCTACAGCGATGATCCATTTTTACAATTCTTTTTCCCAGAATTGCGCCAACGCCAGGCAGTTAAAGGGCTGGGATCAGGATTCATTATCTCACCCGATGGTTACTTGTTGACGAATGAACATGTCATCCATAACGCTACCGAGATCGTGGTCACATTACCCGATAAAAGTAAGTATCAGGCTCAGATCGTGGCATCCGACTACATCTCAGATATCGCTCTGTTGAAGATCGATGGAAAAAAAGATTTCCCATACGTCGCGCTTGGGGATTCCGATGACCTGCTCATTGGTGAATGGGCGATCGCTTTCGGAAATCCCTTCGGATTATTTGAATTAGGAGCACATCCCTCAGTCACTATCGGTATCGTCAGCGCTGTGGATAGGGACTTTGGGAAGCAGGACAATAATCGCGTCTATCAGGATATGATTCAAACCGATGCTTCCATCAACGGTGGGAACAGCGGAGGACCGCTCGTCAATAGCCTCGGTGAAGTCATCGGGGTAAATACGTTCATCTACTCCGGCTCGCAGACGATGACCGCCTCAATCGGTCTCGGGTTCGCTATCCCCATCAACCGCGTCAAAAAAATCACGAGCGACCTGAGACAATATGGTAAAGTTGACCGGGCGTTCTGGACCGGATTGGAAGTGGAGGACTTGAACAGCCTGATCGCGCGATATTTTGGCAAAACTGATACCGACGGCGTGATCGTATCAAATATCGAAGCGAATAGTCCGGCTGCTCAAACTAATCTCAAAGTAGGTGACATCATAATCGAAGTTGAAGATAACAAAATAAAAAACACAAGAGATCTTCGTGAATTGATCGAAAGTCTCGACTATAAAAGCGGAGACGAGTTACGTTTAAAAGTCTTCCGTGACAAGCGTGTCATCGATGTTACCATTCAGCTCGGTAAATTGCCGAAGTAGTCTGAAAGCAACCTCTTAACGTAATACTGACCAACTATGGAGACTTCGTTTTGAAAAGAAAGACTAAAATCGATGAACATAATTCGCTCATTGTATACAAGATTGAAGATTCCTCTCACTTGATCCTGGATTTCACAGATGAATTGGCTGTCGAAGATTCGGATAAAAAGAGCATGGTAAAGGGAAAAGGGCAGATTAACAAACAGATTGCCACTTTCATTTATGAGTATCTCGAAGGATTCCACATCCAAACCCATTTTGTGAAGGACCTTGGTTTAAGGGAAATCCTGATTAAACAGGTTGAGCTGTTCCCGATAGATATTGTGATCCACAATATAACCAATGATGATTTCCGTAAACGATTTAATCTCGATGAAAATAAAGAATTAGTACCCCCGGTTACCGAATATTTTCTTATCGATGAGAGCGGTCAGCGTACCATGATCAACACGAGCCATGCCCTCGTATTCTGTCGTGTCAATACAGAGGATTTAAAGACGATAGAACGATTTTCATCCAAGACCAATGTCATTTTAAAATCTCTGTTTATGAGAAGAAATCTTCAGTTAATCGACTTCAAGCTCCAGTTCGGAAAATTGAACGATACGATCATGATTGCCATGCCTCTCACTCTCGATACGATGAGTTTTATCAATCCGGTGACATCGGAAAAATTTGTGCCCAAATGGAATAAGGACAATCTGGAACAAGCTCCGGAATATTTCAATCGATTATCAGATATAATATTTAAAGTATAATTTTAGTATAATGAAAATTTCAAAAGATGGTTACGGAATAATCGCGTTCCTGGGCTTTCTCAACATCATGATCACCATCGCGTACTTTTTACCCGTATGCACATGGCATTCCGGATTCTTATATTTAGCGTGGGTCGTATTGATCTTTATTCTGTTTTTTTTCAGAGATCCTGATCGTACGATACCGAATGATCCAAATGTAGTGATCGCTCCTGCGGATGGGAAGATCGTCAACATCGTAAACGAATACGAGGACCATCTTTTCGAGTCGAACGTCGTGCGTATCAGTATTTTCCTGTCTTTATTCGATGTGCATATCAATCGCATGCCCATTTCAGGGAAAATTATTTACTTTAATTATCTCAAAGGGAAATTTATTCCGGCATTCAAAGAAAAAGCATCACTGGAAAATGAACAGACTATCATCGGCATCGAAAACGATGGCCAGATAGTTCTGCTCAAACAGATTGCGGGAATAATTGCTCGGCGGATTGTTTGCTATGTAAGAACAGGACATCGCGTAAAAATCGGACAAAGATTTGGGATGATTCGATTTGGTTCGCGGGTCGATCTCTTTCTGCCTCCTGATACTGAATTGAACGTACATGAAAACGATAGAGTGAAAGGCGGTGAGACAATTATTGGAAGATTTATTCACACGCAATAGAAAAATCATCCCCGGATTCTTCACATTGCTCAATCTCTTTTGTGGTTTTATCGCTATCATCAAATTCTCTGAAGCGAATTATATTTCAGGCTGCTGGTTCATTTCATTTGCCGCGATATTCGACTCCCTGGATGGAGTGTTAGCCAGATTCACTCAGTCGCGCAGCGAATTTGGTACCGAGCTCGATTCACTTGCCGATATCGTCTCTTTTGGTATAGCCCCCTCTTTCTTACTCTATACGATCTATTACAGCACCATGGGAATACTCGGGATCCTGATTAGCTTCTTCCCGCTAATCTGTGGTAGTATCCGCCTGGCACGCTTTAATGTGAATTTTTCGAGTGAAAAAAAAACAAAGTTTTGTGGACTCCCAATACCTGTCTCCGCTGTGACCACATCCTCATTCGTCATGTTCAATTACAATTTTTGGGGTGAATTGCACCTCACTCGATTTTTAGGCCCTCAAATCGTGATCACCTGCCTACTGATGATCAGCACCTTAGAATATCACGGTTTTCTGAAAATATCGTTTAAAGATGGTAAAGCCCATACTATCTCCGTCATCATCATGCTGACCTCATTCCTACTCATCGTGCTGTTTCCCTATACGACGCTATACCCACTTTGTCTGGTCTATATTGCTATCGGCATTATGAATTTTTTCATCAATTCAGCGAAATCAAAATCGTTAACAACCTGATACTCATCTGTAAAATCTATTGTATTTTATGTTATCTTTTAGTATATTTATTGAACGTGTTCACCCTAAGCTTCTATAGAAAGATCGTATGAATATTGATTTGGATGGTGATGCATCATGAGAAGACGTCCGCTTGGCTATATAATTTTTATACTGTTCCTCGGAGCCATGATCGGCACCACGATCGGCGAATTGATCGCCTTACTTCTGCCCCAGGGTGTTGTGGAACAATTTTTTCTGAGATCAGCTATCTTTGGCTTTGAACCGTTTACAATCAATTTAGGAGTATTTGTCTTTACATTTGGCTTTTCTTTCAAATTAAACGTGATCGGTATCATCGGCATCGCTCTCGCTGCTTACATTCTAAGATGGTACCGTAGTGAAAAACATTATTGAGTCAATAAACGTAGTAACGGAGATATGCAATCATGTTTGGATCCATTGGGACCACTGAATTATTAGTGATCTTCCTGATCGTGCTGCTGGTTTTCGGCAAGGAAAAACTGCCTGAACTGGCAAGGGGGTTCGGAAAAGCTGTTAAACAATTCAGATCCGCAATCGAAGAAGTCAAAGAGGAACTCAATATCGATGACAGAGATCATGATTTAAAAGGTTAATTATTCTTATGGAGGCAACTGCCATGTTAGCAATAGTCGCATTTTTAGGACCAATAGGACTTCAAGAGCTCATCATAATTCTCGCCGTTCTTTTGATTTTCTTTGGTGCAAAAAGATTACCCGAGTTGGCAAAAGGTCTGGGTCAGGGTATTAAGGAGTTTAAGAAGGCAACTCGTGAAATCGGTAAAGACGACACCCCTCAAATCGATCAGCAAAATAAGACCGAAACCAAAGACGACAAATAAATTACACGGGAACAGTGATTTGAAGCTTATCGAGAATTCCTATGGTTCTGTCCGAAATCTATTAGCGGAACGACGCATCAATTGTGTCAAAATCGTCGATCACTATTTGAGGGAAATTAATAAACAAAATACACTGAATTCGTTCATCACCCTTCTGAATGATCGCGCCCTTAAAAGAGCAGAGCTGATCGACCATCAAATCCGTGAAAGAGGCTTAAAAAAATTATCTGGTCTGGTCATTGCAATCAAAGATAATATATGTGTTAAAGATGTCAGGACTACCTGCGCTTCAAGGATTTTAAGTAATTTTATCTCGCCTTACGACGCGACGGTCATCCACAAGCTCGAATCAGAGGACGCTATTATCATTGCGAAGACCAATATGGACGAATTCGCGATGGGTTCTTCCAATGAAACCAGTCACTTCGGAACCGTGAAAAATCCTCACGATACAACGCGTGTGCCCGGTGGGTCATCAGGTGGTTCAGCCGTCTCCGTCGCCGCGAATCTTTCTATGGCTGCACTGGGTTCGGACACGGGTGGATCGATAAGACAACCCGCTTCATTCTGCGGAATCGTCGGTTTGAAACCTACTTACGGCCGCGTCTCCCGCTTCGGCCTGGTCGCTTTTGCCTCTTCGCTTGATCAGATCGGCCCTCTAACTACAAATGTAGAAGATTGCGCCCGTATTTTAGAAGTCATCGCCGGTCAGGATACGAACGATTCGACATGCAGCGACTCACCCGTACCCTCCTATGTGGAGGCGCTGCAAGATAACATGCAAGGATTGACTATCGGACTCCCGATCGAATACTTTTCTGAACATTTAGAGACAGAAATAAAGACGAGGATAGACCACGTGATCGATTTCCTCAAAGCGTCCGGATTCTCAGTCGTCCCGATCTCACTTCCCCATACAGAATACGCTATCGCAGACTACTATATCATCGCCACCGCCGAGGCTTCATCCAACCTGGAACGTTATGATGGCGCCCGATACGGTTATCGCAGCGAGAGTGTTCAATCGCTCGACGAAATGTATGTAAATTCAAGACGCCAGGCCTTCGGTGATGAAGTTAAACGGCGGATCATGCTGGGTACTTACGTCTTATCGAGTGGATATTACGATGCCTATTATCGAAAAGCGCAGAAAGTCCGTGCATTGATCAAATCCGACTTCCAAAACGCCTTTGATCGGTGCGATTGCATCTTAACCCCGACTTCTCCGACCACCGCGTTTAAAATTGGTGATAAAATGTCCGATCCGCTCGATATGTATCTATCAGATATCTATACTGTTCCGGCCAACCTCGCTGGTATCCCGGCGATTTCAATACCCGTTGGGAAAGACATGAACGATTTACCGATCGGACTGCAGATTATGGGAAGATCCTTCGATGAATCAACCCTGCTAAAACTGGCATTCTTTATTGAACGTAATTATTCCACAAGAGATATCGCACGATGAATACGATGTACGAACCGGTTATCGGACTGGAAATACATATTCAGCTTTTGACGAATTCCAAATTATTCTGTCATTGCAGTACTTGTTTCGGAGCACCCCAGAACACTCAGGTTTGCCCTGTCTGTCTCGGCATGCCAGGTGTATTGCCTGTTCTGAATGAAAGAGCCATTGAATTCGGTATTCGACTCGCCCTGGCTACCCATTGCTCAATCGCCGAACGATCTATTTTCGCCAGGAAAAATTATTTTTACCCCGACCTCCCCAAAGGCTATCAAATTTCTCAATTCGAAGATCCATTGTGCAGCAACGGATTTATCGAAGTCAACGATACTGAATCCACTCACCGCATCAGGATTACCAGAATTCATATCGAAGAGGATGCAGGAAAATCGATTCACGCAGAAGAGTATGTCGATGCAGATCAAACCCTGATCGATCTTAATCGATGTGGCGTGCCTCTCCTTGAACTCGTAACAGAACCCGATATTCGCTCCCCACAAGAAGCGTACCTCTTCCTCACCAAATTGAAACAATTGGTGCAATACCTCGATATTTGTGACGGAAACATGGAGCAGGGAAGCCTGCGCTGTGATGCGAACATCTCAATACGCCCTTTGCATTCCAAAACTTTGGGCATCAAAACTGAACTTAAAAATATGAACTCGTTTAAAGGCGTCGAAAAAGCGCTAGAATTCGAATTCAATCGACAGGTACAAGAAATTCAAAACGGGAATCGAATCAAACAGGTCACACTAATGTGGGACGATAAACTCAACTGCGTCGTTCCGATGCGCTCCAAGGAAATGGCTCACGATTATCGGTATTTTCCTGACCCAGATCTGGTACCCGTCATCATCCGTCACTCCACGATTGATACGATCCAAAAAAAACTCCCAGAACTACCCGAGGATAAATTGAAACGATTTATGGAGGATTACAAGCTGCCTCAATACGATGCCGAAGTCCTCACCGAATCGAAGGAGATCGCCGATTATTTTGAGGCCGTTGCAAAAGAAATCAAGGATTATAAATCGGTGAGCAATTGGATTATGGGAGATGTCTTGCGGAGCTTAAACGAAGGGAAAATTACGATCAATGAATTTGCGATCGAACCTGGCCGTCTGTCCGAATTGTTGCATCTTATTGAAAAAAAGGTCATCAATCTAACCATTGCAAAGACACTGTTCACGAAGATGATGTCCGATAAGCGCGCACCATCGGAATTGGTCACGCAACTTGGCCTCAGTCAAGTTTCCGATACAACAGAAATATCCGCGTTGATCGACAAAATTCTGGGACAACATCAAAAAGAAGTCGCCGACTATCTTTCGGGAAAAGTTAAAATATTCGGTTTCCTGGTGGGACAAATCATGCGGGAGTCAAAAGGAAGAGCCAATCCACAAGTCGTTAATGAAATACTTAAAGATAAACTGGAAAAACAGCGTGAATCAAATTGGGGCTGTATCAAAAGTTAACCTGTAGTGACGAATTTATTCGTCAAATACCACATATTGTATAAGATGAGTATATGTACTTCTACTGATTGTGCTAGATATCATATCGTGTGATTTTTGATATACCCCCCTCTGTATCGCATGAAGAACTAATGAAGAACTATTCAATGTAATGGTCGATTTTGTCCTTCGTCAATTAGAATGATAATGGCTGAAACCACTATGCATCGTCATCTTTACAGATCAAACATTGAATCGAATGCTTAAAATATCACCATCGTTCACAATGTAATCTTTTCCTTCTAAGCGATATTTTCCGTTTTTCTTGACCTCTGCTTCAGAACCTACGGTCATTAAATCGTCGTAACTGAAACATTCAGCTCGAATAAATCCTCTGGCCAGATCGGAATGGATCGCCATCGCCGCATCCACTGCGGTTTCCCCTTTATGTATCGTCCAGGCTCGCACCTCATCTTTCCCAACAGTAAAGAAACTCGTATATCCTAAAATGTCGTAAGCAAATTGAGTCAACCTGTTTCTGGCCGATACTTCGATGCCGATATCCTCCATAAACAGATTGATTTCTTCAGGATCACCTAAACGAGACAATTCCATTTCAAATTTTCCAGCAAATTCAATCACAGCATGGACCGTCTCAATTTCAGCGATTAATTCACCGTTCTTCCCAAAACAATCTTCCTCGGAATTCAAGATGATAAATAGCGGTTTCTGCGTTAAAAACTGGAAGCCATTGATGATACGTTTTTCATCTGCATTGATCGGCAGGTCGGAAATAGGCTTATTCTCATTCAGATGAGCATGAATACGCTGCAGTATGGACTCCTCCAAACCGGAATCATTCGACTTAATACCCCGCTTCTTATTGGTTGCAATTCGATCTAACCTGTTTTCAACGATTATCATATCGGAGAGAATTAACTCTGAATCGATGACTCGTACATCACGCAACGGATTTGGCTCTCCCAGCAAACCATCATTAAAATTACGCACAACATGTGCCAGTGCATCAGATCGCTTTATCGTTTGAATAAATTTTGAATCAGCGTTCTCACTGCTGAAACCAATGAAATCCAAAATCTCGATGGTCGCATAAGTCGTCTTTTTAGGTTGATACATCTGCGACAATCGTTCGATCCGCTCATCTCCGACATTTACTATGGCTACATTCGGTTCTGTATTGGTATTAGCATACGGCGTGACCTCTGCATCAGTCTTCGCCAGTGCGTTCATTATCGTCGTCTTCCCTGAATTCGATAATCCTATCAATCCAATCTTCATTTAAATTACAACTCCAGTCCATGGTCAAATTAAATTATGGGTCTCAATCTCATTTCATTCACATCTCTTCACCTGTTCACACAGCTGAAGTATGCGCTTCATGTGATCAGTCATTAGCTAAGCGAGTCGTCCTTCGGTTGATCATCTTCTAATTTTTTAAGAATTATATCCACCGGTGTATCAGACTGCTTATTACTATTACATGTTTTACAACATGGAACCACATTGCCTCTTACGCTTTTACCACCTTTGGATAAGGGCACGATATGATCCATTGTTAATTCACTCGTCGGAAATTTTTTACCGCAATAATGGCAGATACCTGCGGCAATTTTAGTCTGCCACCACTGCGTTTTCTTAAGAGCCTTCGCTCGAATTTTTTCCCGAGCGATGTGCCTGCGTTTTTCTTCGTATTCGAAAGCTTCAAACATATATTTATTATTCTTTGATTTAACCTGATCGTCCTATTAAACTTAATATGATGAATATTGATCCTGAAAATCACTGATTATCTATGAATTTTCGACAGCAGATTAGTGAGTGCGACTCGTAAATTTTCAGTTCAACACCATTTCAAGGTTTGTCCTGCGAGAGTTCTGATAATAATTTCTCCAAACTTTGTTGATAATCGCCCCAATCAGCATAACATCTTTCTATTCTCTCCGCCAGGGATGCGTATTCCTTCCGCAGCCCTGCAATCAATTCTCCATTCTGATAGGTCTCAGGCAACGTCATATCGTGTTCGATCGAATGCTGCCTCGTTTCCAGTTGATCAATTTCCTGTTCGAGTCGCGCAATCTCCTCCTGTATTTGCTTTCTCTGCTTGCTGACTCTCTGCCTGGCTTCCGCCTCCTGCCGCTTTTGATCCTTCGTTTTCTTCTTCATCGAGGTCTCCTCTGAAGAAGAATCGATGGTATCAGATGCTGACTCCCTCTCCTCACGCCTGCTTAAATAATCCGAATAATTGCCCCAATATTCATATATGCGGCCATCAACGATCTCGACCACCCGATCGACAATTTTATCAAGGAAATATCGATCATGAGAGATGATGATCAATGTCCCATCATACGCTGCAAGAGCGTTCTCAAGCGCTTCCTTTGAATAGATATCCAGATGGTTCGTCGGTTCATCCATGATCAGAAAATTAACCGGCGAGAGCAATATCTTCGCCAACGATACACGTGCCTTTTCACCGCCGGATAATACCTCGATTCTCTTATATACCTCATCACCGGTAAATTGAAATATTCCTAACGCCGGCCTTATTTTAGGGATATTGCTGTCAGCAGTAACCGTTGCGACCTCTTCATAAATGCTGTTCCGGAGATTAAGGGAATCGATCTGATGCTGAGCGTAGTATCCGTACTTCACCTTCTCCCCTAACCTTACCGTTCCTTGTTGAGGAATCAATTGCCCGGATATCAGTTTCGTCAAGGTCGTCTTGCCCGCCCCGTTCACACCAACCAAAGCGACTTTCTCTCCTCTGTAAACATCCAGGTTGACGCCCTCTAACACCCAATTAGATTCATATTTAAAATACATATTTTCTATCGTCAACACATGCTTGTAGCTTGGCATTTCCACCTTGATACTGAAATCCAGATCATAATTTCGTTGCGAGATATCGATCGTCTCCAGCTTTTCTAACATTTTAATTCGGCTCTGTACTTGTGAAGCTTTCGATGCCTTGTAACGAAAACGATCGATAAATCGCTGTTGACGCTCTTTCTCCCCCTGCAGTGCTTCCCAGCGTTTCGTTAATAATTCCCTGGCCTGCTCCTTTTGGCGCTCGTAATCATGATAATTCCCTACGTATCGAGTCAGTTTACCATCTTCGAGTTCACATATCTCCTCAGAAAGACGATCAACGAAAAATCGATCATGAGATACGATAACGACTGAACCGGGGAAATTTGCAATAAATTTCTCTAACCACTCCAACGATGGGATGTCAAGATGGTTTGTGGGCTCATCGAGCAACAAAAGATCCGGGCTCTGCAGCAGCAACCGGGCGAGGTAAACCCTCATCCTCCAGCCACCGCTTAGTTCCGACACATTACGCCCGTAATCACTCTGATCGAATCCCAAACCAGATAAAATACTACGGGCTTTGCTCTCTAATTGATATCCTCCTCCTAATCTGTACCTCTCCTCGAGATGAGCTAATTGACTGATGACAGCTTCGTCGTGTGATTTTTCCCCGACTTCCAACTGCATGTGTAATTTTTTAATCTGACGCTCAATTGCAACCAATCGGTGCTGACCTTCAATCACTCTATCGAGTATCCTCCCGGATTCGATCGATACCTCTTCTTGCGGTAAATAACCGATTGTAAAATCTTTGGGTTTTATGATGTCACCGCTCACCGGCTGCAATTCACTGGTTATGATTCTAAGCAGCGTCGTCTTTCCTGCACCGTTGGGACCGATAAGGGCTATCTTGGCGCCGTCATTTATGGACCAATCGATCTCCTCGAGTAAGTTTAGATCTCCGATCGCGTAATTTATCTTCCGTAGTTGTATCATCGTCGTATACTCAGTTAATCTATCAATGTTATCAACATCATACTATTTATAATGTACGGCCACCCAAATTGTTTGAACGTCAGGGTCAGTCCACTCCACTCGATGCCGTACATGCGCAGGGATCAACAGATAGTCGCCAGCGACTAACTTCACTAATTGAGCTTCAGTCTCAAATCTTAAGCTGGCCCTTCCTTGTAAAACAATGACCCACTCATCATTATCCTGATCATACCAAAAACCTTGCGGAGAACTTTGCCCTTGTGATACGATTCTCTCAATAACGACACGTTCAGTCGCCAGGAGACGCTCGATAATTTCCTCTTTCGCACTTTCGGGAAGCTCGTGAAAAATATTGCTTTTCGTGTTTGACATCTCACGATTACCTGTATTGAATTCTTATAACGAGATCTAATGGGACACTCATGAAAACTTTAAAAATAATTAAACTGAAATATAGGAAATTCTGAACTCGTTTGCAAGTCGATATTTTTTTTCATGACTATTCAAAAAAAAGTGCCACCCACTAAATTGGATGGCGCCTTAGAAAGCATCCTATTCGCCTCGATTACTCTTCGCTCTGCTGCACCTGATTCCATGTGGCGCAAGGACTAACAACCTCAATCGTTGATAATTTTATATTCGAAATGTAAGGTACACCATAAAATAGTGATGAGCTTACCCCACGCATAAAACGTTTGGAGAAGCTCATCCGCTATTCAATATCAGCAAATCTCAAGATCGTCACAGATCAGTTCAACTATGATTCGATATAAGCTTCGTACGATCTCGAACAATGCATCTTTATTTCATGTACATCATTTTAATACAGTTTCTAAACGAACCAGCTCTGATGTGACATATATACACTCCTGACGGAACCGAATTACCGAATTTGTCGATACCGTGCCAATCGATCATGTGTGATCCAACAGGTACGTTCTCATCAAGCAATGTTATCACATGCTGTCCCAATAAGTTAAATAGTTCGACTCGTACTTTAGCATCTTCCGGTAAATCATAAAGCACTTTCGTTGAGCTGTTAAATGGATTCGGATAATTTTGATAGAGTTTATATTCCGTCGGCACGATCAACTCAGTGGCCGCGTCAGCCGCATTACCCTGATCATTTGCAACCGGCGCTACCGATGTAATCTCGATCGCCGATAGTTTCGCTTCATCCAGGATTTTCTCAAATGTCAGGTCAAGTACTCCATCCAGTATTTGTATTCCATAATTTCGTGAGTCAATCGTAACGACTAACGCAAAATCTTCGCCCACTTGCTGGTAAATATCGAAGTTTCGCAGAATCGCTGTGTTCTCTAATTTCACATTAAATAGTCGTTTACCTGCTACATGCCAATATATCTCCGCAAAGTAAAGTTTGATCAAATAGTGTCCGTTTGGCACGTTGAATCGGTAGGCTGTCATTCCGTAGCGTTCCGATTGATACAATACATCCGCTTCCGTGTTCTTGATCGGGTCTGTAGTCGTATATATATTACCACCCACATATCCAAAATCATTTCCAGCATACGGTTGATCCGCATTCCATTGGTTACTCTGACCATCAATAAAAAGCGATCCACCACAATTAACTCGCCAGGAAATTGCACCACCGACATTCAAACTAATGATGACATCTCGATTACCACCAGTTGAGAGAAGATGCAGCACATCGAAGTATTCACCATCAGCCAAACCAGTTCTATTAACCGTTACGGTCACAATATCCTGTTGATTGGCTGTCAATAATCCTTCTGTCTTGCTAAAATTGGTGATCCAGGCGGCGAGGGATTGCGTATCGATGTTCCAATACAATAGAGAATCACCGCTATTCTTCACCGTCAGTTGCATCACGTCCAGATGATTTCCAAAATTTAATTCGGACGGTGTCACGTTCAACTGCGGCCCTATCGGAGCATCCGTCGATACTTCAATGCCCGAAATCTTTGCCGCATCGGCCGTCGAGGAAAATCCGATGTTGAGAACGTTATCTGATATTTGAATACCCAGGGCTTTGGTAGAAAATGTATATACCAGGGCAGCATCATGTGCTACTTCATCGAAAATATCGAGATTGGATAATACTTGCCGTCCCTCGATCGTCACCGTCATAATACGTCGATCATTTGCAGTGTGGAATATCTCAGCGAAATGCAACGTGATCATGTAGTCCTGATTAGGACAATCGATTCTATATTCACTCATACCGTAATGCTCAGATTGATAGATCGGATCAAGCGTGGTATTCGCAATCGGATCAGTAGTCGAGAATGTTCGACCACCAATGTATCCGTAACCTCCGTTAATATAGTCCTGATCCGCTAACCACGTTTTACCGAAGACATCGATAACCTGCCCACCACCGCAATTTATCTTGAAATTACCTGCGTTATATCTCAAGTTGAGGAATTTATTTCCACCATCCGATCGAATGAACAGATTACTGGTGTAAATACCATTTGCCTGACTCGCACGGGTTATCCCTATATTCACTATCTGTGTACCACCCGGAATCAGAGAGCCGGTTGCAGGCATTACCGATTCAATCCAGGCAGCTCTCGCCGAATCCGGAATTTCCCAGTGCAACGTATCATCACCAACGTTCGATATCGTAAAATTCATACTCGTGCGGAAATATCCGAAGTCAAGCGCGACGGGACTGATTGAGAGTTCAGGTCCCGGCAGACGAACTTCCATGATGACTGGAATATTTTGGTTGCCCCCATTGGTGACTATCGGTAACATCCCTGCGTAATCGCCTTGCGCCAGATCATTTCGGTTGACATTGACGAAGACGACGACCGATTGCTGTGAATTCAATGTCCCATTGTTCGGCACAACCGATGATATCCACGGCGTAGTTAATGTCCCGACTTGCCAGACTAAAACTTCACTTCCGGAATTCGTTATCACCAGAGTCTGCTGACCAGCACTGCGCGGAAAGTACAGTGTATCAGGCTCGATGACCACGTTCGGACCCGGAGGCAGTACCGGTTCGATCTCAATTGCGGAAATTTTTGCCATGTCCATCGATGAGGAAAATGCCAAATCAATACGGTTATCCTGTATCGGTAACCCCAGATTCGCCGTGTTGAAGGTCAATGAGTAGGCTGCATCATGTCCCGCTGCTAAAAATATATCCAGTTGATCTACGATTAACCTGCCTTCCAGCATCACGTTTAGCTTCCTTCGGTTCACCGAGTTGTAATAGATCTCCGCAAAATGAAGTGTAACAGAATAATCACCATTGGGTACGTCAAATTGATACGCCTCCATTCCATAGCGCTCTGTCTGGTATAACGGATCATTGACCGTCCCTGAAATCGGATTGGTGGTTGCATACGTCTGACCTCCCAAATATCCGAAACTACCAGCACTGTAAGCCCGATCGGCAGACCAAGTCTTCCCTTCATTATCGATAAAATCCTGACCACCGCAATTGATACGCCAGCCATCGACATTTCCGACATTCAATTCCAGCAGTACATCCTGATTGCCGCCGTCTGATTCAACGCGGATTACTCCGGCATATACTCCGTTCACTAATCCTGTCCTGTTCACACTGATCAAAACCTGAACCGTACCTAGCGGTGCCAGTTGACCCGTATTAGGTTGGACCTGACTAACCCATGCCGGCCTTTGCGTGTTCGGGATCGACCAGGTTAGCGGCATATCGCCAATGTTGCTTATTTCTAATATCTGGGAATTAACATAACTCTTGTAACTTAACAGCAACGGATCCACCTGCAATTCCGGTCCTGGTAACCTGACCTCCATCATCACCGGAATCGATACGTTGCCACCATTCGATGTAAATTGCAACACATGAAAGTAATTGCCCTCTGGCAACCCATCGCGACTCACCTGCACCGCGACAGCTTGCGATCCATTGACATTCAAATTACCATTGGAGGGGTTGACTGATGTCAGCCAGGCCGGCAGCCCTGATGTTAACTGCCAGTTGAGGGGGTTCTCACCGGTATTGGATACGATCAGTGTCTCGTTAACCTTCGTTCTGCCAAAATCCAGAGTATCTGGAGCTATACTAAGCTCTGGGCCTAAGGGTTGCAATGGTACGACTTCAATCCCTGAAATCTTGGCCAGATCTACGGTCGCCGAAAAATCAAGATCGATACGATTATCGGTCACGGTCATACCCAGGTTCCTGGTAGAGAAAGTACGTTTCAGAGCCTGATTTTTACCCGAAGCCTCTTCATAGATATCAAACTGAGTAAGCACCGGATCGCCTTCCAGTGCTACATTGATCAATCTTTTGTCGGCGGCGCTGTAATAAATTTCAGCGAAATGTAAAATGACCTCATAATCGCCGTTAGGCACATCGAAACGATATGCAGGCATGCCATAGCGTTCGGTTTGATATATGGGATCATCCACAGTCCCGACGATCGGATTTAGTGTCTGATATGCATTTCCACCCACATAACCGAAACCGCCCGGTTCATACGCCTGGTCAGCACTCCATTGATTCCCAAATTCATCCAGATGTTCACTGCCACCGCAGTTCACGCGCCAGGCAGTGACGCTGCCTTTGTACATAATAATCTGAACAGAACCCATGCCTCCGTCGGAACTGATCGGCACATTGACCTCATAACTTCCATCCGCAAAACCAGCCCTGTTCACCTGAAACAACACCGAGGCTGAATCACCTGGTGCCACGACACCCTGTGTCGGTGTAATAAGAACGATCCAGCCGGGTAGACCGGTCTGATTGATCGTGTAACTGAGATTCATGTCGCCTATATTCTTCACAAATCCATTCATCTGTTCCAGGAAATTACCAAAGTCCAGTGTAGCTGGCGTCACATGGAGAACGGGACTGGGGACGTACACCTCCACAACCACGGAGACGAGCTTTGTCCCACCGTTCGACGAAATGGAAAGCGTCTCATTGTAGGTCCCCTCCGGAAGTCCGCTTCGATCGATTGTCACATAAACATCGGTCTGATCGCCAACCAGAAGACTTCCACTCTGCGGCTGAATCGATGTTATCCAGCTCGCATACCCACCGTCTACGGACCATCGTAACGTGTCCTCGCCTGAATTGGTCACCCGGAATGTATCGACATCAACGGTTCTGCCCAAATTGAGCACCTGAGGAGTTATCGAGAGAATGGGACCACGCGGTGGTAGCTTCTCCACCTTAATGGCCGAGATCTTGGCGACATCCGTGATATTGGTAAATCCAATATTCAGATTATTATCGGTAACCGAAAAACCTAAATCTCTTGTCGAGAACGTGTAGCTGACCGCCGCATCGTGTCCGGCGACCCTGTATAAATCGAGTTGGTCCAATAACAACAATCCTTCAATCGTCACAGAGAAGACTCGTTTGCCAAGATAATTATAATATATTTCAGCAAAATGTAAGGTAATCTCATAATCTCCGTTCGGAACATCAAATTGGTATTGAGACATCTCATACCGCTCCGTCTTGTATAACGGATCAGAATCGGTGTTGCTGATCGGATCAGTGGTCGAATAGGTGCTTCCGCCGATGTAACCGTATCCTCCGGCTGAATACGGTTGATCCGCCTGCCAAAGGTCACCCTGCGCATCGGTATATGCAGGACCTCCGCAATTGATAAACCATGCCGTCGGTCCGCCTACCTGCAAATACACGGGTAAATTCACATTGCCGCCATTCGAATTGATCACAATCGTGCTCTCATAACGACCATCCGATAAAAACGACCGATCAACATAGATGGTGAACGTTTCCGATTGACCAGCAGCTAACACTCCCGATGTCGGGAAAATGCCGGTAATCCATGGCTCGAGTGGTTCGACCAGATTCCAGTTTAAAACGTTGGAGCCTGAATTTCTGACAGTGACAGTCGCTTCCGTCAGTGCACTGCCGAATTCCACGGTTGATGGATTTACGGCCAGGCTCGGCCCGGGCATGGGGGGATTGCCCATGATTCTCAATTTGATCCCATTCTCAGGATAGATCAGATAGAATGCATTTCCGTTCGCCCGAACGATGTGTTTATTGCGCATTTCCGCGGTATCCCAGCCATCGGATACCTTGGTTATGCCACTCCATGTCGCACCACCGTCCTGTGAAATTCGGGTTCTTAATTCGCTATCCAATGTCTTCAAATACGCAGCAACCACCGTATTTCCATCGGACGACGCTGCAATCGAACCGATACCGAGACCAAACTTCCAGGTGAGTAGCTCTCCTTCGTCCGTTACCCTTACATCCCTCACCTTTGTTCCATTCTCCAATCTCAGATAATGAAACGAAGGCAATCGATTGATCGTCCTGTCATAATGAGAGCCATAGCATGCATGAGCATTGCCGGCATCATCGACGAAAACATCGGGAGATCCGTTCTCACCACCCAGGGTTTCCGGATGATGGAAGTCGCCCCTGTAATTAAGCTGTCCGGCGACAGAACTCGATCGCCAATAGTAAATGGGACCTCCCTGGCTCGGATAAGATAAATCGGCAGCGATCAGATCGACTATCCCCTCGTCCGAGACATCGAGCTCATAACGTTCATCTCCTCGCGTCTGAGTGATGTTATTCTGATGCAAGAGGATCGAACCGTCTTTGATGATGTACATGTGGACAGGTCCGGTGTTGGTTGTCGTGTTATCGACCGAGCTGTGACAAAAATATATTCGGTCCTGCTCATCGGTCGCCAAACGTACGACATATCCGCGCAGCACGTTGTTTCCCAGCTTTTGCGGATTCGACCAGCCCGCACTCGTCTTATAGATGTAATAAAGATCATAGTAGTTATTGCCTCGCGCATAACGATAGCCGACATGCGGATAACCTTTACTATCCACTGCGACAGAGGCACCGAAAGACATCATACCGACATCATTCTGTGTGCCAGGCACCACTTCTTCAGACAGCTTGTTGCCATATCGGTCCATCCGGATATACGTGACACCATCCTTCATCACCACGACGTGCAGATCGCCCGACTGCTTGTGGATATCAAAATCAGGCGTATTTCCTCCTGATGAAACTGGAATCGGATCACTCCATTCATCGCTAAATGCGTCTCCGATAATTACCGTCGCATCATCAGAGCTGGTCTGTCCTGACGAATCCGTCACGGTAAGCCTGGCTATGAAGAAGTCCTCTGTTTGATAAACATGATTGACTGTCTCACCACTCCCCGTACTTCCGTCACCAAAATCCCAACTGTAATTGACGATCCCATGATCATCATAAGAGCCGCTTCCATCCAGTGTGACCGCGATGCCGACATCACCTTGATAGGGTCCCCCGGCATTGGCGACAGGCAGTTGATCGTTGGCCGATCCCATATTGAGAATTCGCAACTTAATGCCTGAGATGATTGGATAAACCAGATAAAACCTGTTTCCCTTGGCACGCAGCAGATGTTTATTTCGTGCTTCGGCACCTCCGCAGTTGGCTGCGATAAATTCCCTCGTATCCCATGCGACACCGCTATTTTGCGACAGCGTGGTATACAAATCACCACCGTCTGTGTCGGTGTAAGCAGCTATAACCGCCTGTCCGTTTGCGGACGCTGCGATCGATGCGATACCCAGATCCTGTTTCCAAACGGTGCAGTCGCCCTGTCGGGTCACTGCCACATCACGCACTTTCGTTCCGTTCTCCCAGCGACTGTACCGCACTGACGGCATCCCGTTTCGATCCGTGTCTGTTCCTGCCCCGTAACAGATGTGAACGTTGCCTGAGGCATCGACAAACAGATCGGGACTGCCGTTCCTGGCATTCGCTCCGGAATAGTGAATATCACCGACGTAATTTATCTGGGCACCACTGTTTTCCGATCTCCAGTATGAGACAGGACCACCACCCGGATTCGGACAGCCCAGGATAAGATGCACATCATCCGGATGACTGGCATCGATCTCTACCCTGTCATCGACCCGGTAAGACGTCAGATTATCCTGAGGATCGACAACAGAGCCGTTCTCGAGTCGATAATACTTCACCTTTCCCACAACATCACCGGTTAACATGCCATGAATAATATGAACACGATTGGCCGCATCGATATCCATGCGCACCATGTGGCCTCGCAATACATTCGCGGCAATTTGCAGCGGAGTACCCCATGTCCCTCCCTGCCGCCTGATATAGTAGATATTGTACGATAAATTCCCTGCATCCGTACGATAGCAGACATGCGGATTCCCATCCAGATCGGCTGCGACGGTCACCCCAAACGCCCATTCATTGGGGATGCCCACGGTACCCGGAACCGTTTGCTGCTCCAGCATGACACCGTTGGCATCCATCCGGGTGTAAACCACTCCGTTGTTCAATCCCACAATGTGCAGATTCCCGAATTGGTCGATATCCAGATCCGGTGCCGTTCCTGCTGAAACGTTTATTTCGTTGCTCCACTCGGTATTGATCGGTACATCCAGCACAAAATTGGCCGTGATCGACTTGTTCGCGTCCATCACCACCGTGGTGTTCGGGTTGAATGGGTCGCTTACATCACCGCTCCAATTCAGAAAAGAATATCCCGCCTGCGCTGCTGCACCCACTGCGACCACCTGGCCTGCCGTATAGACGTGCTGACCCTTAATCGGATTGGTCACGCCGCCTGCGGCAGGATCGGTTGCGATGGTCAATGTATAATTAACCGGAACATCCATTAAAAAATTGGCAACGATCGCTTTATTCGCGTTCATCACCACCGTGGTGTTTGGGTTGGATGGGTCGGCTACATCACCGGTCCAACCCTGAAATGTATATCCAGCCTGCGGATTAGCGGACACTGCGACAATCTGACCCGCGGCATAAACATGCTGACCAGCGATGGGATTGACCTGACCGCCTGCCAGCGGATCGACCGCCATCGTTAACGTGTAGGTGATCGGTGCGGCATCAACTACAAAATTGGCCGTGACCGTTTTATTCGCATCCATCAACACCGTGGTGTTTGCATTCAACGGATCGGCGACAATGCCGGTCCAGTTGAGAAAACGATAACCAGCGTTCGCAACCGCACTCAAGTTGACTACCTGTCCCTCTGTATAAACATGCGGACCCGGTGAAGGAGTAACCTGTCCCCCTGCCACCGTGTTGATCGCTACCGTTAAGATAAAATTTACCGCAGGGGTATCGAGCACAAAATTGGCGGTAACCGTTTTATTCGCATCCATCAACACCGTGGTGTTCGGATTCGACGGATCGGAAACACTGCCGGTCCAGTTTAGAAAGTTATAACCGGGATTGGGAACCGCACTCAGAGCAACCATCTGCCCCGCTGTATATAGATGCGGGCCGACTGTGGGAGTAACCTGTCCTCCCGCCGGCGTGTTGATTGCCATCGTCAGTGTGTAATTCACAGGCGGAAGAGCACTGCCGACTGTTATTCTCGCTGCTATACTCTCCCAACTTCGATAGACTCCGGCCATCGGCGTGCTACCCGTTTCATCCGTAAAAACTATTTCTCCTGGTTTCACTTCAATCAATCGTGAAAAATTTGCCTGCAATATCTTAAATACTATCGAATCACCCACGTTAAAACCACATGCGTCTCCATCATCGGTGGTCGGCTTAATTTCTAATGGATTTAAAACACTAATCAGATCGTCGACTACCGCGAATCCAATGCAGGTGTTTCTGTTATCATGAGTGAATACACCGACTTCATCTCCAACTTGCAACGATAGACCGTCCACCATGATTTCCACCACGTAAATATTCATCGGCATGAATGGATTCTGACCTGGCCCGAGACATGTATTGAAATAGGTCTGTGCTCCGATAGCGGAGAACGATGATAGTAAAATTACGATTGCCCCCAACAAAATAAGAGTACTCTTGCGGTTCATCATTACCTCAAATTAATTAATTTTGTTATTATGCTATTTATAATAAGTTTAAATAAATGATAATATATAATTAATTCAATTTGCAATAATTATACCAATTTAATTTATAATATATTAATTTATAATTATTTATAAATATTCATTTTACAGCATACATTAAAATGACCGATGATCGCGAATTGTCTTAGTTTGAGACAAATGTTTCATCTCTCTTATGGGGTGCAGTCAATTACAATTTTGATCATCCTGTACTGGCAATGAAACTAATTGTGCGCTTATGTAGTGAATATTAATTAGCCCTTTTTTAAAATAAATGCACATCTAAACACCATGAACATTTGACATGAACATTAAAAATTTCGAACTCAGCCTGAACGGAAATGTCCTCATCTTAATCGGATCCATCATCGTGTTCACGCTTTTCACTTTCTACATCTACCGGACAACCATTCCTCAAATTAGCAACGGGTTGCGCTGGCTTCTTGTCACGCTGCGTACGATCACATTGATCCTTATAATCTTTTTGCTTTTCGAACCTTTGCTAAATATCTCATGGATGTTTCATCAGACCCCGGGTGTGGCGATTCTGATAGATAATTCATCGAGCATGAGCCTGGAGGACGATCAGGGTGTGCTCCGCTCTGAGATCGAAAAACAAATCGTTTCGCATGTGACGAGTATCAATCGTGATCATGGTAATCGACAGCATGTTTACCGTTTCGCCGATGCGTTGACCGAGATCAAGCTTGAAGACATCGATTCATTAAATTTCTCTGACGATGGTACCGATGTTCAAAATGCTTTGGAAAAGATGGCCTCTAAAATCGATGAACTTTACATTCGTAGCATTGTCCTTTTAAGTGATGGAAATCATAACCTGGGTATCAACCCGCTGCATTCATTGGAAGCATACCCCATACCCGTCCACACCATCGGAATAGGAGATGTGAAAGAAAAACGTGATATTTTGATCACCAACGTCATTACCAATAACATCACCTACGCCAACAACGAAGTCCCCGTGGATATCAACTTCAGATCGATTGGTTTCGATGCTCAGCAGATACAACTGCATCTCTTGAGTGGAGACACTATCCTTACTTCCAAAAATGTAAACACCCGATCATCCTCCCTCGAGCAAACGGTCACTTTAACCTACAAACCCGAAACAGCTGGTGAACAAAAGTATACCTTGAAAATTACTGAATTACCCGATGAGCTGACCTATAAGAACAACGTTCGTAACTTCTATGTGAATGTATTGAAGGACAAGCTGAACGTTTTGCTCATATCGGGTGCACCCGGCTATGATCACTCCTTTATTCAGCGAATTTTATCGTCTGACCCGAATATAAACGTGAACTCACTCGTACTGAAGACAGAAGCAGAATTTTATCCGCATGATGTCGATCTCTCCCGCGACCATATCGCTAAATTTGATTGTTTCATTTTTGTCGATTACCCCCGATCAAGAGCACCATCCTCGCTGATCGATACGATCACTCAACTCATCAAGAATGAACAAAAACCATTGTTCGTCATCGCCGGGAACCATTTCGATAGCGCCGTACTCGGAGATATCGCGAATTACCTGCCCTTCAGAATCAAATCCTACACGCGAAATGAACAACTCATATCTGTTGCATTAACCGCGGAAGGGATGATGGACCCACTACTGATCGATTCCGATGAAGAAATTGGATCCATAGACGAATGGCAGGATCTCCCTCCGATATACTATCCCTTTAACGAGGTGATCGCGCAACCGAACAGCCGCACTTACCTGATTGCACGTCATAACATGGCAGATTTTGGAACGGGACATCATGATACGCCCGTGATAATGACGCAAACTATCAATCAGACAAAGGTTATGGCATTGTTAGGTAAGGGTTTCTGGAGATGGGATTTTATGATGAAGGGCGTCGATCATGGACATGATCTGTTTAATGGCTTCATGGGACGCTGCATTCGATGGTTGGTGACCAGAGAAGACAGTAAACTGGTCACTATATCCACTAATAAATCTATCTATAGAAGCGGTGAGACGATTTACTTCAACGCCGAAGTCTACGATAAAAACTACACCCCGATTGACGATGCGAATCTGCAGATCACAATTAGTGGGGATAACCTCAACAATAAAATCTATTTAACTCCTACAGGAACAGGTAAATATCAGGGAGAATACCGTCTGGTAACGGGTGGCGACTATCGATATATCGGCACAGCCTTATTAAAGAACAATGCGCTGGGCAGCGACAGCGGAAAATTCTCTGTAGAAGATTATAACCTTGAATTTCAGAAGACCAATTTGAACGAATTGCTGCTCCAGCAGATCGCCTTTACGACGAACGGACAATATTTAACTCCACAGGACACAGATAAATTAGACTCACTGTTGACGCTTCAACCGCGCGAAGTCGCAAAATCAAGTCAATTTGAGATCTGGAATAAAACGGCTCTATTGATGATGATCATCCTGCTTCTAAGCATCGAGTGGTTTATCCGAAAAAGAAAAGGAATGCTATGATAGCATTCCTTTTTTAAATACGGTGGGTTTTCACGTCGTTCTATTCAATCTTAATGAGCTCATAGTCCCCTTTGCCCCTTCTATCCTCAAATATAAACCGACGATCAATATCCGGGTAGTGCCAAATCTCAAATGGCGGACGATTGAGATCACTCATGTGTCTTTCCAAATTTTGCGGAGGTCCATATTTCAAATATACACGCCCTCGGTCCGTGTCCCAGGACGATTTATCGATGTCGCTGACACTGAAATGAAAATTGATAACATTGACCCGCCTGTAAAATTCATACATTAACTCATTTTTTTCTGTATCAGGCGTCGGATCGCGGTCCCGCCAGTACTGATAAAACCATTGCTCCAATTCTTCTTGCGACTTGTAATCCAATAATTTTAGCTCTTTTTCAGGGATGTAACTCATCAACGGTGCCAGGAGTCGCTTATGATATCTCATCTCGTCCAGATCCCAATAGGTCCAGTTAACCGTGAATCGGCTTTCCTTCGTGTATTCTGATCCGTTCTGGACAATAGACAGCCCAATCCTGTATTTACCCGCATAGGTGATCATGTCCGACAACGGTATCGTCAGCAAAATTCGCGATCCCTCCGGTATTCGTTTTATCTCCTGATAGAATAAAACCGAGTCAGCCATGTCGCTCACATCGTATCGTATGGTCAGACTATCGAGCGTCGACTTCGGATAGATCTCAATCATGGCACCGAAATCAGTGTTTTGCTCTTGAATCATTTTCAATAAATTGGGTCGTATAGAATCCAGCTCGACAGTACTCATATCATCCGGCAACGAATCAAGATAGATGAAATCATTCGTATAGAGTTGCGCGCTCGAAAGATCGGCAAAGCGCATTGCTTCTTCACGCCGCAGCTTTTTCCCCGTCTCGGTATCCGTTAATTCGATGATGAGTCGGTAATCATCAAAATCCAATTTAAAAAACCTGCTGATGAAATTCGTTAAACTGCGCTCCTTTGTCTTCGGATAAGTGGGCACCACGATCTTGTGCGATATCATGGAGCCAGCGGCGACATGGTCATCTTCTGTTAAGATCGTAATTGATAGATCGTAATTGGCTTCGAATGAATCATCACTATTTTTCACAAATTGCAGCATGTCATTGCAGAATTCCACATAAACACCCAATTCCAGGCCAGGAGTATCATCTTCGGATCGTAAAAAATAGTAACTATGAACGAATCCAGGAGGTCCAAAAAGTATCGCTTCTTGTGCCAGGCACGGATCGAGCGAGGATTGCACGTTGAATAAAACGAGCAGAAACATGATGATGACTAGTGATTTCCTGTTCATGTGTACCTTTTTTAAAATTCCGGACCAAGTGAGAAATAATACTTAGGTTTCGGAGAATGATCGATAAAATCTGTCGTCCAGGCAACGTCGAATCGCAGCAGGAAAAATCCGAGATTCAACCTCGCCCCGATTCCATAGCCCATAAATAAATCGTTCAGTTGTACTTTCCCGGGGGAAAACGTAAACGGATCAAAATCGTCGTTATCCCACGCACTCCCTGTGTCCATGAAAAGAGCTCCGCGGATGTTACTGAGACCTAATGGAAGCGGCCAGCCCAAAATGAGATAACGGATTAGCGGAAACCGGAATTCAAGATTTGCAAGCAAAAATCGATTACCGATAAGCTCATAATAATCACCTCCGCGCAACGGCATTTCAAACGAACTAAAGTAGATGTCATCGATGTTATTTACACGAATTCCACCATAACGAGTGCTGTAATTCAACCAACCATAGGTTCCACCAAGGAAAAATTTCTGTGGCTTCTCACCCTCGCTGACACCTCCGGATAATCGAAGCACCAGATTATAATCCCTTCCTACTTTCTTATATTTTCGCCAGTCAGCCCGCATGGTCACAAAATCGAGACTGTAACGGCTGTAGCCGGGACTGTAAAGTATCGAAAATAGAGAGCGACTTCCGTTTACCGGGCCGGTTTCACCCCATATGACCGTATCATTGACGTAATCCGCGTTCAGGAACAGATTCCGTTTTTTCTCTACTCCCCGGTAGATCTGCAAGTAAGATCTGTCGATGGCCAACCACGTCAGACCATATTCTGTTCGTTGAAATTTGGAGAAGGGATATGACATATTGACCATGAATCCATAATTACGATCCTGTACCCAGCCTGCTGATGTATATAGATAATACGCATAATGAAATCCGCCAACCCCGTAATCGATTTTCTTGGGTAGATAATAATATGATCCCATGAAATTCGAGTTTCGCAAATCATAAAATAAACTGGTATATAAATACAATCGATGATTCCCGAGCACGTCCGACAAAGCAAGCTGTGTGGCTCCCTGAACACCGAAAAATTGACTGTAACTCGCATTACCGTAAATAATATCCGGTGAAAATTTGAGTCGATATTTATTAATTTTGTATTCACCGCTCGCCAGCTTTATGTCACTCGAATCAAGAAATACGGTCTTGTCAGATAGTTCGGTCTCTATAAAACCATGTTTAAAATCATCTCCGAAAATATAGTGCTCATATTTTTCCGAAATCGCCTTGCCCTCGCTTGAAACGGCCGGATCAAAGCGATAAAAGGCTTGATCCCTGAATGCTTTTTCCTTGTTCTTGGAGACAAAATTCGTTTCCTTGAGCAACACATCACCATCGGATTTCTTCAACGGATTGTTCATAATATAGATGTCATATCCGGCCTTATAGAACGATGCAAATGCGATCTTACTGGGTGATTTCCCTTCCCACGATAAGTGAAATATACCGGTCATGACGTTCGTAATGGGATAATGTGTCTCCGTCTCAAAGTTGTACAGGTAAATATTGTAGATTCCGCTTTCATCGCTCGTATAGGCTAAATAATTGCCGTCCGGCGAGAAAACAGGAGATGATTCGTTCGCCCTGCTTTCCGTAAGGCGAATCATATCCGAACCATCCGCTTTTACCATGTAAATATCATGGCTGTAAAAATCGGATGAGTACACATCGAAATCGTCCGGGATCAACTCTGTTGATACATATTGCTTCCTGTCGCTTACGAAAACGATGGTCTCTCCGTCGGGTGACCACGATGGTTCCAGATCACTGAATACATCGTTCGTAATCTGACGGAGATGATTTCTCTTCACGTTATATGCATAAATGTCGCCTCTGCCCTCTTTCGTCCCCATAAAAGCAATCTCGTCCCCCTGAGGAGACCAGGCCGGACTGAATATGCCATCGAGGTCTAGCTTGATCACATCGACGATCTTTCTCTTTTTTACATCCACGATGTTTAAGGCATCTTGATCACCTGCTTTCGATGCGAATACAATCTTTTTACCATCAGGCGACCAACTGATACCGGCACGAAGCCAGTGCAGCTCCTCCAAATTCGATGTCTGTTGACCACTCACCAACTTACTGATCATCTTACCGTCGATCGCACTCATCAGGTAGATGTCGAAATAATCGGATCTGTCCGATAAATAGGCTATCTTATCACCTCGCGGAGACAGTGCAGGACCACTGTTAATAAAATTTCTGTCTTCGATGTGGTCGGTAAGCTTCTTGCCAATCTCTTCTGGCTCCTTCCTGTCGGCAATATCCGGCCAATACTCCCTCTTCAGATGCAAATGCCACTTATCGGTAAGTTCCTCCGTCGTCAGGCCGATCGACTGCTTCAATCCCCGATCCATACTCTTGCTCAATTTAGTCTTTCCGAGCAACTCACCAATTTTCTGGTGGCCGTATTTTTCGGATAAATAATAAAGTACCGACTGCCCTCCTTTATACGCCATAAACCCGTAGAGTTGATCGATGGGCGGAACGTACCCGTTCAGGGCAGCATCCCTCATATACATATCACTTTCGGTGTCCCAAAAACGACTCTCATATTCGGCCAGCCCCTCGATAAACCATAAGGGCATTCGCAATTGTGCCATGCCCGTAATAATCGATTGAGCTCCCGCGCCGTAAACCATTTGTAACATGATGGCATGTGTCAATTCATGATGGATCACATGTCTGAATTGCTCCCAATTTCCCTCAAAGGGTAACACCACCCGATTCTTGAAAAATTCAGTGAATCCACCGATCGATTCCTCGGGTGGTTCCAGGCTCACATTCGTCTGTCCGAAATCGTTGTGACTGTTGTACGCGATGATCTTGATCCTATCGACTAAGTCGTACCTGAAATCATCTTTGATCCTCCGGTAACAGGCCTCGCTGATCTCGGCTACGAACTCGGCGATCTGATCTCCGCCTTCGGTAAAATAGATATCAAAGTGTTCCGATTGAATATATTGCCAATTAAATTCTTCGTATTGAACCTTATTCTTACCAAAGTATTGGCCGAACACATACGTCGGCGTGGCTAATAGCAGTAAAATATAAAAGAATACTCTTTGTTTGTTCATCTATGTCATCTCCCTGCATGAGTCATGACAGTAAAACACGTAATGCCTCACAAACTCATCGATCAAATCAAGACTCTCTATGGATGTTAAACATTCTTTTTTCATCTGGAAAACAGTATATAAGTTTAACACCATGGATATTAAATAGTTTCCACATTATTCGCGGTAAAAAACACCTGCTACGTCTACTTCAATGCCCGATGTGCGTTGAAATCATCGATCCCATTCATCCTTCGACACCGTGTGAAGATACTAATCCAGCATCTCAGGGATCGTTACGATCTGATAATCCATTTTTCGCAGTTGTTCGATGATGTATGGTAGTTGTAAATGAGGATAATCATCCGTTCGTTCAGTACCCAGGTGCATGAGGACGACAGCTCCGTTCGCCCCGCTTTCGTACGCTTTACCGAAGGATAGTATTTTCTCGGTAATTTCATCGGCCGAATGATAGGCCACTGAATTTTTATCAGCAACCCAATCCAGCGTATCCATTCCATCCTCCCATCGTCTTCCTAAAGTCCACCCAATATGCCTGAATCCCACTTCAGCCGCCCACTGCCGAATCTCAGCATTATGCTCCCCATAAGGAGCACGCCATAACCTGGCCATCTCTTTGCCAGTGATCTTCTTGAACAATTGAGAGGTGCGTAACAGTTCTTCCTGTACTTTTTCCCGAGTGACACCATCGAGTGTCGTATGTTTCCTGTTTTTCGCAAAAGTCGTTAAATGTGGATGGGTCCAGGTATGGTTCCCTACTTCATGGCCGTCTTCTACCATTCGCTTGACTAAATCCGGATAATTTCGTAGGAAAATACCGGTTAAGAACATGGTCGCTCTCACGTTCTCCTGTTTTAATATATCGAGAATTTCTCCTGTTGCATTGTTAAGATAACCACCATCGAATGTGAACGACATTTTTCTCTCGGAGATATCCCCCCTGGTAAAATCACGCGACAAATAAGTCATCGTCGGTGTACCAAACGTCAATAAAATTTCTTCCAACAGATAACTTACTCCGTCTTCGCGAAATGCCTTGATGGTAAATCTGTTTTGTCCCGGTTTTCCGACTACGTTTTTAAACTCAAATTTTTTCGATTTCACGACCTGCGCATCCACTAACCTGCCGTTCGAGGATAGACTGACGATGCAATTACTTTCGGTCTCACCTTCGATATCGATCGTATTCTTCAAAACCATTGAACCAGATGGCGGATAACTTATCATCAACGTATCCTTATCCTCAACCGTAACCTCCACAGGTTGATCGACTTCTCTCTCCTTTTCCACCAGTCCTGACTTAATCTCAGAGAGCTCTTGTTTGTTCTGTATCATCATGATGATGCTTACCATAACCAGAAGGAAAAGGAAAAATTCTAGTATCGTTCTCAAAGTGAGACGCGGTCTGATCGACGCGTACTGTTTCTTGAGATGCTGCGGCACATTCTTTATAAGTTGCCATAATCGCGTGAAATAATGTAACGTAAAACAACGAACACTGCAAAAAACGTGATGCCCTAACTGAACCTGGCAGTCGGTACAGATCCATTGCTTGCAATGGAAGCATTTTCGCTTCGCTTCCCGATCAGAATGATTTTTACAATGATTGACCATGATAATTCATCATTTTGAATTTATTCTCTTACCACTGGTTTCCCATTTACCTGAATACAACCCTGTGGTTCATAACATTAAATTCCTCTGTTTTGCAACTAATAATTTTATCACCAAATCCTGTGATCGCCATAAACATTCTTAATAGACCACGGTTGATCCCTCGACCCTCGACCTCCTGCTTGCTCTTATCCTGTTCATCGATGTCTTTAATCTCACCACTAAGCCAACCCTTTATCTCTTCATAGTTTTCAACAGATAACGGTTTAAGAATGGCTTCGATGGAGATGATATACGCAATGTCCTTGCTCAGTTCGCTTTCGCTGATCATGGCATGATCAACGATTTCCGATGTCTTTTCACGTACCGTCTCGATCGAATTCGTCATTCGATGCTCCCGTTGGCTCATGATAACGTACTTTTTCTCCCAAAAATCATAGCTGATCTTTAGACGAATGAAATTTTCATGAATGAGCTGATTGATGATTCCAGCTTTCTTTCCCCATAATTGAACTTTATATTCGAGGGTGGATGTCCTCCCCTTTAATAAGCCCTCTATGATTTTATCATCAATCAGGCCTTCCGCATGAAAATCGATGGAAAGCAGATTCGACTCTGTTACTTTCACAGAATCAACTACAATTCTCGTGCCAGCAGCGTTTAATATTGACGCGAAGATTACCAGGAGAAAAAAAGTTATGTAGAAAATCTTATTCATACTGACGGCTACACTTTTTAAATACCAGCGCTATCCATTCGTCCATTTTTTTATCATCGATCAAATCATAGCTGAGCTTGCGAAATCTCTGTATGACGATCTCACTCTCCTGTATTAAAACACCGGATACGATGATGTATCCCCCTTCCTGCAGACATTGATTGACTCGCTCCGATATATCGATGATGACAGCTCTGTTAATGTTCATCAGGATCACAGCGGCTTTCACGTTTCGAACGGAATCAATCGTGCCGACGAACAGAAGAGTACCATCATTCGTACCATTTTTGATGATATTATCCCGTGCCGTATACCCTGCTATCGGATCGTTATCAAACGCGATCACTCGCTCACATCCCATTTTCATGGCAGCGATCGCTAATATCCCGGAACCCGTTCCGACATCGATAACCGCATCCTCATCTTTACAATATTCATGCATTAATTCAAGTATGAGTCGAGTCGTCGCGTGCATGCCACTGCCAAACGCCATTTGAGGATCGATCTCGATGATGATATCTCCCTCTTTGTGTGAAGTCAACGTCACCCATGATGGTTTGATGATCAGGCCAGGGACTATTTCGATTGCTTTCAGCGATTTTTTCCACTCGGCATTATAATCTTTTTCGATTATTTTGTCCAGCAATACGGTCACCGGTTCATTAAAACGATAATCAATATTAAGCTCGTCGATATAGGAGATGATCTTCTCAAGTAGATCGTCTGACCAGGTCCGATCAGGGAAATACGCAATTAATTCTTCCTTCTCACTGATACAACCCGTTGAACCCTGTTCGATTAAATAATTTGCCAGTTCATCCTCGATCTGCGGATTGATAGAGATCTTCAATTCAATAAATTCTTTCGGAGAAAACATCGAATGTTCATTCCCTTAATTTACGATTGCGATACTTTCCTGTTAACGATTACATTCAGAGATTTCGGAATAATTGATACACGGATACTGTTCGAGTCGCTCTCATAGATTTCACCGTCGAGATGATAGTAGTTCCCTTCATTTTTCTCGATTAGAAATTCTTTGCCCTGATGTAATTCGACAATCGGCGCCTTCTCTATCTGTCCCGTAAAGAGTTTTGGCAGATGCAGAAACGTCTGCAGGAAGCTGGCCGATTTGATGATGCATAAATCGAGGACACCGTCATCAATTTTCGCGGCTGGAGCAATGATAGCGTTTACACCGTATTGTTTACTGTTTACAACGGCGACGAGCAAGGCTTTTACGTTTATCTTATGATTATTGAATGTAATCGTATAATGCTGCTTTTTATACTTAATAAATTCCGTCAATCCCACATAAAAATAGGGTGCGGGTCCTCTGAGTGCACTATCATCAAAACGTTTCCCAACCACGGCATCAAATCCAAACCCTGACGTCACAAAAAAATGTTTGCCGTTCGCTATTCCCACATCGATTGGAATAATATCTCCTGTGGTGACCAATTTCAACGCCTTATTGATCAGCAGGGGTATCCCTAAACAGCGTGCTAAACCATTGCCGGAACCCGTCGGTATGATCCCGAGCGGTATGTCTGTCCCCACCAACACCGATGCGATTTGATGTATAGTCCCATCACCCCCGATACCGATAATAATATCGTATTCTTCGGCGACTGCTCTACTGGCAATCTCGGTCGCATGCCCCCTGAATTGGGTATGTTCAAAATCGTACTCACATAAATTACAGGGAAAGTAGTGTCCAATAACCGATAAAATGTAATTTACCGGATGAAGAAATCCTGCACGTGGATTAAAAATAAATTTTATCCTTTTGCCTTTTCCCATCGCTATCGATTGATTGGTCCCAAAAGATTACTAAAAAATGTATTATTTATTAATATAGGATTCGCATCTCCTGCCAGGTATATACCATATCCAAGGCTCTGCTCGATGATACAATTTGTGATATGGGGTGATGAAGTATCACAAAAAATATTTGCCGGACGCTCATCGTCACCTCCACCGTACATAATACGGCATAGATTGAGGTAACATTCACCCTGTCGAATATATGGACTAAAGTAAATTCCATGCCATGATCCGGAGAAAGGAGATTGACAATCGATCGTGATGATATGGGTCGATCCGTTAGCGGTCAATCCACCTCCTTCCAACACATCGATCGATGTCCCATTGGCCATACTCAGATTGACTCCCGAACCGATCTGTAACGTACCATTTTTAATTTGAATGTCATCCGTTACATAATAAGGGATCCCGCAGTCGTAAAGCATTACGTCGCCTGTTAATAAACCTTCTCGCGCACCTCCGCGCAGCTCAATATGTCGGTTCGATCGGGAGAATTCATTGTCGGATATCCGTGTCATACTATTCACTGGCATGGATAACGGCGCAATAGCATTCTCCTCCAGAAAGTTATTCGAAAACGTCACCAGACAATCGCTCCCGAGATGAACGCCATAACGCAAGCTTCGTCTGATAACACAGTTATTTACCATATGCTGACCGGCTGCAATGGTCAGATTGGCAGGATGATCGGCCCAATCCCCGCCATACTCGATGTAACAATTGTTCAAAACCGACGGCGTACCGGAATCGATATAGATTCCCCGCCAATTTTCATTCGTATTATCGTAGCCCGTAAACCATATGTCCCTATTGGACGAGTTTGCGGATAATGATCCATGTTCCACCACGGACAATCCCTTCCCTGCAAGGAAAAGCAATGAACAGCCCTCTGCAATGGTCAGTTTCACCCCGCTGATGACCACATCTTCGGTAAAAAGATAGGGTAATCCGCGGTCGATCATCTGCACATCAGTCAGAAGATTACCTGAATTTATTTCGATATAATCATCCCCATTATCGATAAAATCTCCGCTCCCGATAATACCTGCATTCGTGATAGCTGTTATGATCGGTGCCTTGTCATTACTCGAAAAGACGTTACGCTCGAATATCATCGGAGAACATGCTCCCTCCAGGTAGATCCCATAAGCCTCACTGTACCTTATCTCCGAGTTCGTGATCGTGGGTCCAACTTCCTCACAATAGATAATCGCCGGATATGCCGGGTCACTTCCTCCATATTCTAAAACACAATAATCGAGTAAACATTCATTCGAACCGGAGTTAGCTGAAAAAAACACACATTCCCAGTTACCTGCATCGGGCTGTCTGGTGAACGTTATCTTTCTTTTTTCATCACCATCAGCGATAAGCACACCGCGGGACATGATGTTTATCGAGGCGTTTTCATCTATTTGAATCACTGTACCCGGTTCGATTGTAACGATAGCGTCCTGAATGTAAATATCATCATTAATCCGATGCGGATGATCGGAAAGCCATACCTCATCCTCCGTGATCACTAGTTGATGATCATATTTAAAGGTGTCCTCTATCGATCGCACACTGAAATCATCTTCACACGAGACGATGACACTGCATGCGATGAGAACAAGGAATATCACAAACCGCTTAAGGCCTGAAATGGAAGTCATAGACACGTTAACCAATTATAATGCATTATTATGTCATCATTTACATGACGCATGGAACACTCTAAAAGTCCGGTTTCGGCCGTCTCTGACCAAAATCGACGGCGCATGGAGCGTTTTTTGTCACGTAAGTTCCCAAAATATCACACCATAACGCCATAAAGGTCCTGCAACTACGCGAGCCATCGATATCATCTTCCCTCGGGAAAGAGGCATGAGGACATCTTAAGTCGCAAAAACGTATTTTCGAGTTACTCACTCCCGCATTCATCTCATCCATCATAAATCACCTCTAACTGACCCAGGTCATTGTCCGCCCGTACGTTTCAATAAAATCGACTACACCCTGATAGGTAAGCTGGGCACATAGACTTATGTTCTTTTGCAGTTTCATCAATTCATTATCAATCTCATTATCGAAAAAGAAATATTCCACCAGACTCATGATCTGACCCTGAGTCGCTTTCCAGAATGCAAACTGGTCATGATAATAATCGGCTTTCACTCCGCGATCAGAATTTGGCATCGATTCCAGCGATTCTTTTAATTTGTAGGCGAGACTACTCCCTAATGTCGAGTGGGTATGATGCCAAACTTCATGCCCCCTCGCTTCTCCACCACCTGAATTTGCATGAATCGAAAGGGCAATATCGGTCTGATGATATCTCGCACCCAGGGCATCTGCATTAATAGCCTGTTGGACCCCGATGCCATTATTCCACACATATTCCGGAGCGCCAATCTCCTTGAAAAATAGATGAGAAGCCTCCATCCATTTCTGATGTCCACTGATACCGATCTCTTCATTAAAGAAATCGCGGTTCATGAATACATTAAACCTGGGATCTTCATCGAGAAGTACAAATAATTCTCTCGCAACGAGAACGTTCCAAAAATCTTCGACTAATCCCCAATAACTCCGTCGCTGCGTCATCCATTGGTTCCATGTTGTGTTGTAGTAATATCCATGTCCCGCACTCAAATAGATACGAAAAATTTTGCCATCAGTCATGTGATTTCCTTTTCTGCTCAAAGTTATAGACTCGTTTGAGGTTCTCAATATCGAAATCACTCAAATACCAATTATGATAATACGGATTTTCACCATACCAGGGCTGATGTCGAAAATACAAATTCAGCCAGTCTGCATCAAAAATCCGTCCATACTTCGCGAAGAATGAATGTCTGAGAATAGTCAGCTCGGTTGCATTCATCGTCTCCAGTTCATCTTCTGTTACAGAAAGCAATTGAACAGGCTCTGGCGAGTAAAGATCGATAGGTTCTGTATAATAATGAGCGTACACACTGTTTTGAGCATAGCTTCTCTCCTCCTCTGCTTCCATTCCTAACCAATTTAGAGAGATATACGTCCTCACCAGCAGCGTGTCTACACTGAGTGCCCAGAATGAACCCATATTTAACGGCAATACAAAGTCATGCTCTTCCCTCTTCGCATGCTCCCTTCGCATCCAAATCATCAAATCGTTATACCAGGCCTCATCATTACCCGCATCAAATACCACCGGAGGTTGCTTCACAATAAAACTGAATGAGACATCAACGATTACCTTTTCCTCAGGCTCGAAACTCATCTGCCATGTATTCAGAAATCCACTACCCGTGCCATCATTACTGGTCCACGTGATACCTATCCGTTCAGTAAAGTTTGGACACGTCTCGTTCTTTATCACCGAGTCACATTCGATACCATCTATATTCACTTTAAAATTTTTAAACTCATTCGGAACCAGTTCACTGTCGATCAATTCAGAATCAAACCCGGACATAAAGCCGACTTCTATCGTCACATGACTCGCATAAAGATTTTGAAACACTGATCTACTATTCACCACCCATATCCCAAGCGGATGATGATAAAGATCAGTAGCCTGGGAGACGAGCTTGATATCCTCACAATTCGATAACAGAGGCTTTGCAAAATTATTCCGTCGAATTGGGCTCACCAGAGCCCACAGATTAGCCGATCCGATCAAAATAATTATCATCCATAATTTGATTATTCGTGCCATTGTATTACACTCCCACTCGATCCTGGACTCAATATTGCCCCCGGGTGGTAAATATTCGCACGTCGTCTAATCGCCTGTTCTTAAAATTGGTGTGATTTCGATCACTTTTTCGAACTTTTCTCATCTTCAATGTATCGCCCTCTGTATAAATAAAAACATATCCCATAAAAATCAATATTTTTATTTTATATCAACCAAAATCAATCCTGAAGCCACAGAAAAAATATCCATCGAAAATTTGAACCATCAATCATCAATATAACTAACTGATAATATTACAATTATTTTATTTATTATCATAATTATCTAAAAATTTTGATGATCGACGATGTTGTTGTTAACCTGAAAAACTCAAACTCGGCCCGATACAGCAACCATATTGATGAATGGCATGCCATTTGCAAAATTCACCAGTGAAACACAAATAAAAGTAATTGGAATTCAAGTCCAATTCATTCAGATTCGGGACCTGCATCATGATCAACAACTTTTTTTGTTTGAATTGGACTTATTCCTTAAAGTGTAATTCAAAGAGGTGGTGTCATCTTGTCGCGAGTCAAACTGTTTATCAACAAATTGTCTTCAAAAAATAATGAAGATAACATTAACGATTACGTTGAATATAATCCCCAAAATATCGAAAACATTTTGGTGAAATTTCATCGCTTACATGAACAAGTTTGTGTAATGGAGAAATCGTTAAAAAATGCCGAGAATAGATCGAACTATTATGAAGATCTGTTCATTAAGTTTCAAACCATGTTCAATGACGAACTAACCTTATTTAAGCAGTATAAATCACATATATTTTTGTTGAATCAGACTCTGCGTGAAAATGAATTATTTATCAAAGAGCTGGATCGTGAATTGAAAGATTACTTTGAATCATCCGATCATAATAACAACGAAGAGGACAAAGAGAAATTTATGTCATTCAAGAGAATCGTTTTACGATTCTTTCATCAAAACAACCTCAGTAAAAGCATGCTCAAACAAAAATTAATCGATCTCAATGAGAATATTGAGCGTAAGAATCATTTACTAGAGAAGCTGCAAGACGAAATCAGTTCATTTTACAATCCTTCTTCTCCCCTAAAACTACAAAAAAACAAGATCGAGTTAAAACAAGCAGTTGGTTAATAATATAAAGAAATTTTAACCGATAATCAACATAAAAAGAGGTTGGTGAAAAATCGTTAGACTGAAAAACGTAAACTAATTTTTTCTGACATAAAAAAATACTTTGATTATTCAAAGTATTTTTTTAAATTTCGTCACTATGAAAAGATTAGAGGATTTATATCAAAATCATTATGGCCTCAAGCCCATCAGGATTATCCCCCTCAGAAGCGACGGTTCTGATCGCCAGATCTATCGTATCTACGAGCAATCAAACGACACAAAAATTGGCATCATCGGGAACAACAGAGAAGAAAACGAAGCCTTTATCAATTTTACTCAGCATTTTAAGAAATATCGTTTAAAGGTTCCGGAGATATACACTCAAAATCTGGATAAAGGAGTATATATAGAAGAGGATTTAGGCGATGATACGTTGTTCGACTGGATGATGAAAATCAGGGATCAACACGGCTTTACCGGTGAGATCAAATCGATGTACGAGAAAGTCGTTAAAGAACTACCAGAATTTCAGATCACCGCCGGTCGGTCGATTGACTATTCATTTGCCTACCAGCACATCGAATTCTCCCGTGAATCAATGAGTTGGGATCTACACTATTTTAAGAGTCGGTTCCTGAATTACTTCTATAAATCAAAAATCGATCACACCCGACTGGAGAGCGATTTTAACATGCTGATCGACTATCTGTTGCAGGAAGATAGAGACTTCTTTCTCTACCGCGACTTTCAGTCGAGAAACATCATGATAAAAAACGACGTCCCCTATTTCATCGATTATCAATCAGGTAGAAAAGGAGCATTGCAATACGACCTCGCTTCGCTGTTATACGATGCAAAAGCCGATTTAAATCAGGCGTTCAGGGAGGAAATGATCGATGTCTATCTCTTAAAAACAAGAAACCTGATCGACCTCGATGTTGACCGCTTCAAGGAATATTTCTTCGGTTTCGTTCTGATCAGAATAATGCAGGCTTTCGGTGCCTATGGATATCTCAGTGCGATCAAAGGTAAGACACACTTTTTTAAAAGCGTTCCTTATGCCATCGCCAATCTGGAGATCATTTGCGATAAACATCTCCCAATCCTCGAAAAATGTACTAATCTTAAAACCATTTTCATGAACCTTACTCAAGATCAAAGCCTAAGAGAGTTTACAATCGATGAATGATCCTTTACATATCATGATTAACAGTTTCAGTTATCATCAATCGGGTATCCCCTGTGATGACTCGGGTAATAACGGAGGATTCGTGTTCGATTGCCGTTGCTTACCCAATCCGGGGAGAGAGGAAAAGTATAAATCCTCTACAGGAAGAGATCCGGACGTAATCGAATACTTCCGTTCCCGCCCGGTCGTGTCTCAATATCTCTCAAACGTCAAGGCGATCATCGATATCGCCGTGGATAATTACATCGAGCGTGGCTTTTCGCAACTCATGATCTCATTCGGTTGCACGGGTGGCCAACACAGGTCGGTTTATTGTGCCGAAGCCATCTACGAACATCTGCAAAATAAACGAGTGCTGGTCCAAATCCATCATCTCGAATTCGAAGATATGTAATGTACCTGATGTTATCCAGGATCTACCCATAACATGAGATTGAATGATGAAAGCGATGATTTTAGCAGCAGGATTCGGAACGCGCCTGCTACCCATGACAAAGAACCGGCCGAAAGCGTTGGTAGAGATTAATGGTAAATCGTTGTTGGAACTGGTTATCCGCAGGTTATACTATTTTGGTTTTACCGAATTAGTCATCAACGTGCACCATCATGCCGATCAGATCATCGACTTTCTACACCGTCATCACCATTTCGGATGCGATATCAGGCTATCGGTTGAACATAAAATATTAGGTACGGGGGGTGGACTGCAACATGCTGCTGACTTTCTAATGGACGGGGAGCCTTTTTTATTACATAACGTCGATATTTTAACCGACTTCAATTACACCGCCATGATCACTCGTCACCTCGCTGACAACAGCATTGCCACACTCGGCGTAATGAACAGGAATTCCAACCGTTACTTACTTATCGATGATAATCATAATGTCTGCGGGCATGAAAATTCGGATACTCACGTCGTCAGAATCATACAAAAAACCGGTTCCGCACTAAAGCGCGCAGCCTTTAGCGGTATACACGTCATCTCACCGTCGATTTTCAAATACATGAATAAACCCGGATTTTATTCGATCATCGACCTTTATTTGGAGCTACTCCAGCAAGGGGAGCAAATCGGCGGATTTGAGATGGATGACTGCTTTTGGAAAGACATTGGAAGAAAAGAGCAGCTAGACGAGATTGTATCGCTATTAAACGATACGAACCTGCGAAAACGACTGTTTCCGTTTTTCTAAAAAAAAGGGGTGCATCATAAGCTCCTCTTAACTGCAATATATATGTATGCGTTTCCCTGGATGCCTTGCGCTGTTAAAATAAAGCGAGGAACTCCTGATACACCCTCATCTATCACGATTGAAAATGCATCATTTTCTTTAACTCAGATAACGTCGTCTGAAATATGCTTCCGGACTTCAATGGAAATGGAAATTCGCTGTATATCTTTTCGACAGTGTAGGGCCGAAAAGCTTCTCGAATCGTTCTCGACGACAACTTTTCCAAAATTTTTATTTGAACGGTGTCCGTTGTCTGCGATTTTCTCAGGATAATAATTCTGTTGTCCCGTAATATCTTCGAGAGTGCTTGCAAGCTGACTTCTTCTTTAATTCTGATGAATCGCTCCATATCGTTTACCTTGAATATTCTTATCTTAATAAAAATATGCAATTTGAAAAACTTTATATTGATATGGATCACATTCCGGCGAAATAATCAGATCTTAAATCAGTCACTCTTTACTTTTTTTACGCTATCGATGATCGTTCCGTCAACCCATTTGATAACAGCGACGACTTCATCCTCGAAACGAGGTTTATCGGGTTTCCCTCCGCAGATCTCTTCGACTTCGTTCTGAATGTCCTCGATACGACGGATCGGTATCGATGACCCAGCCACTGCTTTGATCAAATCCTGCCTGAGCGGATTAATGGCGATACCACGCTCCGTCACGATCACATCGATCAATTCTCCGGGTCCGCACAATGTAGTCACTTCATCAACGATCACAGGAATCCTGTCGCGAAACGATGGTATCGGTAAAATAGTGCATTTGGAGAATAAACAGTTCTGCCATCCTCCGATCCCATGGAGCAAGCGCCCGTCAGAATGAGTCACCACATTGGCATTAAAATTCACATCGACCTCCGTCGCGCCTAATACGACGACATCGACCATCGACGCAAAATTGCCCTTACCATGATAGTTGTAACTCGTGAACGGACTCGTGTTAACATGGCGCGGATTTTCTCTCATCGACCTGACACCTTCCAGATCGAAAGTCTGTCCGTCTAGGATGTAATCCGTCAATCCGCTCTCCAACATCTCGACCAGATATTGCGTACTCCCCCCTCGTACAAAACGCGCCTTTATGCCCATCTCTTTCATCATCTCTTCCAGAAATATAGCAAACGAAAGCGACGTCCCTCCGGCACCACCCTGAAATGAAAATCCATTTTTCAATATGCATGTCTGTTTGACGAACTCAGCCGTCAATTCGGCGATCAGTAGCCGGTCAGGACTCTTTGTGATCTCCGTCGTCCCCGAGATAATCTTGGCAGGATCCCCAATTTTATCCATCACGACGACGAAATCAACGTAATTGCCCTGTATCTGCCACGGGATGCACGGGAAATCGATGAGATTATCAGTCACCACGATCACCCTGTCGGCGTACTGTGAATCCGCCAGCGCGAATCCAAGCAGGCCACAGGCAGAGGGACCGTTGACGCCGTTCGCGTTGCCAAAGGCATCCGCCGTGGGCGCAGCGATCACCGCGATATCAATATGCACTTCACCATCCTGAACCGCCTGATAGCGCCCCCCATGAGATCGAAGTACACCCAATCCTCGCATCTTCCCTGCTGAACAATAATCACCTAAAGGACCATTCATCGATCCCTCGATATGGTGAATGACACCGCTATCCAACAACTCGATCAACGGTGAATGACAGGGGAACGATGCGCTCGGAAACCACATCAAATCTTTAACACCGATCTCAGCAGCAGCCTGAAACACCTTATTGGCAACCAGATCACCATTTCTAAAATGATGATGAGTCGATATGGTCATTCCGTCCTTAATACCGGCCTTGATCAGAGCCGTCTTCAGATCGGCAACGACTTTATTACCATCTGACGGATAGTCCGCGCATGTAGCAATCAGGGGTGCGGCCTTTCTTCCGGTCGGTCCGAATTTACCCACACCAAGATAAGGAACAGCGGATTTACCATTGACATGATCCGGAACCATGCGACCAACCGCATTCTTCACCATCTTATAATTATTTTTCATTCGATGCAACTCCTTCCCGCCAATTTTCAGGTAACAGATTTAAGGCAACGGCAAGATTCACCGTTCTCAACGCTCTCTTCACCACGGGTGGATCGATCATCTTGCTTCCTAATGACACGACACCTAAACCTTCTGCTTCAGCCTTTTCAAATGCAAGCACAATCTGTTTCGCTTTGGTTATTTCATCTTCGTTCGGTGCAAATGCCTCATGTATCACTCTTATCTGCCGCGGATGAATACAACCTTTTCCGTCGAATCCCAAAGATTTCGCTTCGAGCACACTGTTTCTCAAACCTGCCATGTCACTGACATCGGAGAATACAGTATCAATCGGCTGCAATCCCGCGGCGCGAGCTGCAGTAACAACCATCGACCTCGCCCATATACTCTCCTTCCCCTCAGCCGTCCTTTGTACCCCTATATCGGCTGTGTAATCTTCCAGCCCAATAGTCAACGCGACAATGTCTTCGTCCGAGGTCGCTATCGAATAAGCATTGAGTATCCCTTTGGCACTTTCCAGAATCGGCATAAAATAGATATCTTGTGTCATTCCGTTTTCCGCTTTGATACGTCTCGCTTCACTCGCGACCTTCTTCACCTGATCTCCGCTTTCACACTTCGGTATCAAAATGACATGAACATTATGCGGAACGATAAATTTCAAATCATCCAGGCCGCGTGGCAGTTGATTAATCCTGACCATCCGCTCTGCACCACCAAAGTCGATCTGCCGCAAAGCATTCCTCACCAGGAACGCCGCTGCATCTTTTTCTAAAGGGGATACACTGTCCTCAAGATCGAGAATGATGCCATCGGGTTTATGAATACCCGCATTAACCATAAATTTGGGTTCATTCCCTGGTAAATATAATCGCGATCTGCGAAATCGTTCTCTTTCTGTCCGTGAATTACAGCAATCCCTTAATTCCGGTAAATATTCTTTCATAATAAGATTATCCAACCGCTTGCACGCTGCTTCTACTCTGGCCATCAATACAAAAGGCAGAGCACCCGCATCGTCGATCACTACGGTTGCATTCTCGATGCCGAAATACGCCAGTTCCTCGGTAACCAATGTCCTTATCGAACGCCCATACAGACTATCCACCTTGCTATGCAGGTCCACCCGTAAGCCTCCTGAGTCTGTCCGCTCGATCTGTACCCAACAGTCGGACCGAACAGTGTCGCCACGTCTACCAGCCTGGGCAGTTAAATTCATATACGTCCTCCTGACACTATTGATAGATTTTTTCGATTAATAATTTATCCCGATGCAGATGGTTTACGGCGCTGTTACGTTTCCAACGCCTCGTTATCGTTCATCGTTTTGAGCTGCGACTACTCCGATGGCCGTTAAATTAACGATATCAGTAACTTCACACCCGGGTTGTAATATCTGAACCGATCGCTTTAATCCCATAAAGATGGGGCCGATTGCTTCAGCACCGCCTAAATGCATCAATAATTTATACGTGATATTACCCGAAGCCAAATCGGGAAAGATTAAAACATTTGCCCCACCTCGTATGTTCGAGAAAGGATAATCCTTCTCCAGTATCTCCGCTACAACGGCTGTATCAGCCTGCATCTCACCATCGATGATTAAATCCGGCATCTTACGCCTCGCGAGCTCGGTCGCAAACCTTACTTTCTCTGAGAACGGATGCGGCACGCTTCCGAAATTCGAAAATGATAACATCGCGATGTGAGGTTCTAATTCGAATCTCCTCACCGACTCGGCCGCCAAAATCGCGATCTCGGCTAATTCTTCAGCCGTTGGGTCTACGTTGATCACTGTATCGGCGCAGCAGATGATCTTGTCTTTCAACGCAAGGATGTGCATTCCCGCTGTTCGAACGTGATCGTATCGTGCTTCGAAAAGTTGTAACGCCGCACGAACCATATCCTGTCGATTCATCGTCAACCCTGCGATCACCGCATCAGCATCACCCATGTGCACCATCATGAACGCAAATAACATCGCATTTCGAAGACTTCCTGAAGCATCGCTGGCTGTCATGCCCTTGCGTTGGCGCATGACATATAATTCCTGAGCGTACAGGTGATTCTTTTCCGTCTCAACCGGATCGATGATCTCAATATCTTCCATGAACAGATTTAATTCTTTTATTTTTTGTCGGATCAGATCCGATCGGCCCAATAAAATCGGCGTCGCAATATTCGCCTTCTTAACCATGTGGGCAGCTCTTAAAATTTTAGGATGATCACCCTCCGGATATACGACGATTTTGGGATTCCACTGCGCCTTGCGAACGATAACACGCATGATTTCACGTGATCTACCCAGCCTGGCCTCGAGTTCATCCACATAACGATCCAGATCCACAGGTTCTTGTGCCACACCCGTCTCCATGGCCGCTTTGGCTACTGCCGGTGCCTCCCAAAGCAGCACCCGGGGATCAAACGGCTTGGGAATAATATAGTCGCGACCAAACATGAGTTGGTCAACTCCGTACGCACGGCAAACTGCTTCCGGAACGTCCTCCTTTGCTAATTCAGCCAGGGCACGAGCAGCAGCGATCTTCATGGTGTCATTGATCTGCGTCGCCTTTACATCCAGAGCCCCTCGAAAGATAAACGGAAATCCCAGCACGTTATTAACCTGATTCGGATAGTCAGAACGACCTGTAGCCATGATCACATCGTCCCGTGCGTCCTTCGCATCATCGTAGCGTATCTCAGGATCCGGATTAGCCATCGCAAATATAATAGGATCATCGGCCATAGAACGCACCATCTCTTTGGTTACACAATCTTTAACCGATACCCCGCAAAACACATCCGCGTTGCGCATCGCTTCGTCCAGAGTCCTTAAGTCAGTTTCATGGGCGAACCTCTCTTTATACGCGTTCATGCCTGCAGCACGCCCCCTGTAGATCACCCCTTTTGAATCACACATGATAATGTTCTCACGCTTCGCTCCCAGCAAGATGTACATCTCGGCACATGCGATTCCTGCCGCACCTGCACCGTTCACAACAATGCGGATCCGTGCAATATCCTTTTTTACGATCTCAACCGCATTCAGCAGCGCGGCTCCTGAGATGATCGCCGTTCCATGCTGATCATCGTGAAATACCGGAATAGTAAGCTCTTTCTTTAATGTTTCTTCGATGTAAAAACATTCCGGCGCCTTGATGTCCTCAAGGTTGATCCCCCCGAAAGTGGGTTCCATCAATCTCACCGCGTTGATGATTTCGTCAGGATCATCGCTCGCGAGTTCAATATCGAATACATCGATATCGGCGAACCGTTTAAATAAAACTCCCTTACCCTCCATCACTGGCTTTCCTGCCAGCGGACCGATGTGTCCGAGTCCTAAAACCGCCGATCCATTGGTCACTACGGCTACCAAATTGCCTTTAGCCGTATATTGATAGGCTTGACTGGGATCCGTCTCTATTTCACGACACGGCTCTGCTACACCTGGTGTATAAGCCATCGACAGGTCCCGCTGTGTAACGCACGGTTTCGTCGCTATCACCTCGATTTTACCCTTTCGGCCCCGTCGATGATAGTCTAATGCCTCTAATTTTAAGTTCATAATGCCACAAGGTCTTACTAACGGAAATTTCTCCGCTGTTGCCTCGTACTCTTCACCTCCATCAAGAAAATAGTGCTGAACGTTTCGGATATTAACGTCCTCATGCAGGCGTTCTCTATCGAAAGATCTACTTGCGACTCGCTTCTAATTTCTTACGCGTATACGGTAATAATCCTCCATTATCTCTGATCTCCAGAATCTCTGCTGGCAATGTCGGGAACTCTATCTCCTTGTCGTCGATTCGAATGATCCCCGTCGTAAGATCCAGGTTTACCTCTGCACCGTCAATGTATGCATCGACCGCTTCCGGACACTCAATTAATAATAATCCCTGGTTAATGGCCGCTCGATAGAAGATCCGCGCGTAACTTCTGGCAATAACAGCCTTAATCCCAACCGCCCGCAATCCAAGCGCCGGTTGTTCCCTGGAACTTCCGCAGCCGAAATTTTTCCCCGCCATGATGATATCACCGGATTTTACCTCCGTAGCAAATGACGGATCCAGATCTTCCAGCAGGTGCGGTTTTATCTCATCCGGTGTGCTGCACGTATAAGTGTACTTTCCCGGAAATAACATGTCCGTATTGATGTCGTCTCCGTATTTCCAAATTTTATCCTGATTGCTCATTTTTATCTCCTGAATAAATTGCTCAAAACAGATCTGTTTACATCACTTTTCTGGGATCGGTAATCACACCGTAGATTGCAGAAACGGCCAATGTTTCCGGACTCGATAAATATATCTCTGCATCCTTACATCCCATGCGTCCCTTGAAATTTCGATTAGCCGTACTCAGACATTTTTCTCCCGGTGCCAGGACTCCCATATGTGCGCCAAGGCATGGACCGCACCCGGGAGGCAAAATGATCGCTCCTGCCCTGCTCAACGTTTCAATATATCCCAGCCGTAAAGCCTCATTCAATATAGACCGCGATGCCGGCAGTACTAACAGCCGGACGCCTCTGTCGACCTGACGGCCCTTCAACAGTGATGCAGCTTTTTCGATATCGACCAATCGGCCGTTGGTGCATGTGCCTAATAAACATTGATCAATCTTTATCCCCGCCACCTTATCGATGGGGGACACATTGTCAACCGTATGTGGGAGGGCGACAACAGGTTCAATTGCCCCAAGATCATACTCCAATTCAAGCATATATGATGCATCAGGGTCGGCCCATAGTATGTCGTAAGTACCCGATGCAATCTGTAAGCTGTCGAGATAACCCTGTGCTATGCGATCGACCGGAAAAACAGCATTTTTCGCGCCCATCTCCACACCCATATTGGCAATCGTGATCCTGTCCGCGATACTCAACCCTTGCAGATCACCATGAAATTCCACCGAACAGTAATTAGCACCATCTGCCTTGATATCTCCGATGATCGTCAATATAAGATCCTTAGCCGACACCCCTCGCTGGAACTTTCCTCGCACCGAAATCTTAATACTCTGCGGTACCTTAAGCCAGGTTTCTCCGGTGAGAAGCAATGCAGCAGCTTCAGTCCTGTCAATACCAGTCGAAAAGACCCCCAACGCACCGTATGAGCAAGTATGCGAATCACTACCTACAATGATTGAACCCGGAAGAGCGAAACCTTTCTCGATAACGACCTGATGACAAATTCCTTCACCAGCATCGTAAAAATTGACCAGACGGTGCCGATCGACAAATTCTCGCACGGTTTTGTGATTGGCTGCCGTTTTTTCATTCGCTGCTGGCACAACATGATCGAGCACAATAATCGGTAATTCAGGATCAACGACGCCGAATTTTTCTAACTCCTGTTCTATTTTACCGATAATGGCCGCTGCGTTATCGTGCATGAGTAAATGATCTGGTCGCACCGTGACAATCTGTCCCGGAACAACCGAACCCGATCCTGATTTCTTGCCAAGTAATTTTTCTGCAAATGTTTTTCCCATGTCTACCTCTCATCATTTTTAGATAAATGCTAATAATAAAGCGACCGCAAATCTTAAACGCGCATTGCACTCGTGACGAATCACGCTCAAAACTACACTATGCGGACCGTTATGGCGAAGTCCAATCCCCAATCGATCGACTTCACTTCATTCAACCATCGATTTTCTGAGACTCTTGCTATTTCTGTAAATATTCGTCAACCTCTGTGCAATGACTTCCGTTACTTCGAGCGAATCGATTAAATCCAAATAGACGATCGATTTCTCATGCTGACCCAGTTCATGATGCGCCTTTGCCAGATTATAATAACAGATTGCCCGGTTGTAATGATTGTTCATCAACTCATCATCTAAAATAGATTGCAAAATGGCTTGAAAATAGGTGATCGCATTTTCGAAATCTTTTAAGTTCATGTACGATTTAGCCACTCCCCAGAGGAAAAATCGGCTGGTCGGAAATTTCTCAAGACCTCGTTTCGCCCATGTCAGTGCTTCACTCACTTCTCCGTCATCGATTAATATCCAGGTCAACTCGTTGATCGCAGCATAGGTGGTCAGTTCACCTTTCAGGGCAGCCTGTTTGACCATCTCAATTCCGGCCTCGCGTTCATCCTTAATCATGGGTAACCAGTTGATGTATTTCGTCGCTTTACTACGCCAGTATTTATATGATCCTAATCCAAAATACACATCATGAAATTGCGGATCAATGTCTAACGCTTTTTTCAATGCCGACATCCCCTTGATAGCATATTTAATGGCGCTTATGTAATTCTTCCGTTTACCCTCATAGAACGCTTGATAACTCAATGAACTCCCCAGATAAAAATAACCCCATTTGTCTTTTTTATCTGCATCAATCTTCGCTCGCGCTAACTTCTCACTTATATCCAGATAACGGTAAAACTCTGCTTCCCAACGATTATCTTCATAATCCATCATTTTCGATTGTATGACCGCTGCCATGAAAAAATAGAACGCTGGTTCCTGCTCATCCTCCTGCATCAATTCAACGAGTAAACTCTCAGCTTTTTCGTAGTGTTGAGTGACCGAGAACTCGATGATCGTGGATAATTGGTTTCGCAGTCCCCTGTCGTGTGCCGCGGTTCCACCCACATGCCATAACATGGCCATTATAAACGTGATATTGCAGATTAATGTCATTTTATGTTTAAACGTTTTTTGTTCTATCAGGGGATGTATCAGGAGGTGAGTTCAGTGCTCTGCTTATCTCCACAATCGTGCTACCCCAACCACCTAACTCAGGGGGTGCATCATAAAAATCGGTTACCTGCGGATGCTCTTTTAGCACCTGGTACACTACCCACTTCAGCTTGCTCTTTCCCTTCCCATGAATGATCCTCAATCGTGATAGGCCAAGGTCTAAACCGTTCTGGACGAAATCGTAGACCATTTCCTCAGCTTGCTCAGGGAAAAAACCGTGCAGGTCCAATACATCGGTCACTTTATAGTATTCTTCCTGCCCATTCTCCTTCATAATGACCCCTGCGTTAAAGCATTGATAACATATAAAAAAAATAATTCTAAATCAAGGATAAAAATTAAATATATGTAGTGTAATTAATCTCAGGTGTCTTTCAGTAAAATCTGCCGTAAGCCCTGTAATCAGCATTCATACATATCTTCGATTCATGTATTTATGTTTGTTTTTTTAAAAAAAAGTAGTATATTATTTATCTTACCATAGTTTGAAGGAGATCGTCGACGTGTACATTGGGATAACCATTGATAATTTTAAAAATTTAAAAATCAGTGACGTACTGAAGATTACGGGTAAATTAGGTGTTCAATATGTAGAATTAACAGAATCAACTCTAAATGAAAATATCGAGCAGATATCATCTATGCTCAGAGACACGCGCACCGGCTTCCATCTGCCTAACGAAGGTGATAACGGTTATGACTTTTCCTGTAAAAATGATGAACAAAAGATCGATTCGGTAATCCATTTCGTCAACCTCTATAAAGGTAGATTAAACATCGATTACTGCATCACTCACCCTCCTGAATGTACTCCCGATGGTCAGACCGAGACAGAACAAATCGAAACCTTATTAAACAACTTGAATCGCCTCGACTGCCCCCTGGTCATTGAAAATATCGCGTCACTCAGCATCGACGAATTCGAGCAATTCTATCAATTCGCGAAAATAAGGTTGAACAACCAAGTTCTGGGCATATGTTTTGATGCACCGCATGCTTTCATCAGAGGCGATGATCCCCTGGTAATGATCGATCGTTTTAATAGTTCAATCTATTCGGTGCATTTATCAGATTGTAAAAGAAAACATGATCTGCATTTACCGTTCGGACTGGGAGGGGATTTACCGATAGATAAAATTCTGGATGCGTTGAAAAATAAAGATTATAAAGGTAATATCAATCTGGAATTGATGCCTCGATCGTTGCAAGATGTAAGAGCCGTGATCGCAAGTTATTTGAAAGTACTGCGTAAGTTCAATTTAAAAAAATATTGGACAACTAAAATCAAGCTGTTCGCGTTACTCCCTTCTCTTTATTTTTCGTTAAAGAAAGCAGCAAAATAGCGTTAACGTTTTCTGCATGTAAAACACACTGAACAGATTCACTATCCCACCTCATCTGCCCGGCTGGGTAGGTTTCTGTCCTTATGTTTTACGAACACCTTCTATCTTTTTATTTGGATCTCGAATAAACAACTTCAATCTTTCAAGCGTTAGCTTACGGTTAACGAGGATGTCGTCTCTGTCGTTCCCGATGATGACAAAGATATAAACCGGGTTATCAATAAAAGACGTCAGCTTTCCCGGTAAAAACCGATCGCGTTCAGTGTTGCCCACATAAAATCTCTTGTTCTCCGAATCCGAGTTTATAAAATCGGATTCAGGGTAAATGAAGACACCTGTCCACAACCTCGCGCTCAATGAAGAATTAGACACCATGCCACTGCGGTTGGTCAGGAACAACAGCTTATCCTCCTCACCCCAGTAAGTCGCCTGATTTTGAGATGCCTTCTCTCCGGGGATTACGGGTGTAAACGTGATCGGACATTTGTTCGTTGATGTTAACTTAATCATCAACACCGGCAAGGAATCCATCAGGGTGATTTCCTCAGTCAATTCCGGATCATCATAGCGCCGTACGATACGATCAGAATAAATCGTCGCTTCTGATTGATTGCGTTGCAGTATCTTTCCATTCACTTCGATGATGTAATCATCGAGATATTTGATTGTGTTTACATTCAATCCCTGCAGGTTCGACGAATTCCGTTTCCCGGTTTCACCTAAAAAATACATCCCCGCATCATTGGTTAATATGAACGTCTCGTTCCTGTCCTGCGAGATCTGTTGGGACTGCTGTTTCATCTCCATCTGACCCATGAGCAACGTCGCCGGGATAAGCAGTATCACAAAAACCATGAACAGCGAAGCGTAAACGATCGTTTTCTTCAGTTTTATCCTCATAATTTAATGATCACCGATGTTTCTGATTCTATTTTGTACGTTAATATGGAATTTTCCGATATGGTCAATGCCATTTTGCGACCGGATAGCATCTCCTCCGCATAGATCCTACCTCTCAGCTCAGGGAAACTGCTCTTCAGGTAAAGCTGACAATCTAACGTCTCCTGGCTAAGATTCATTAAAACAAGGAATCTCTCGTTCTCGCTTTGTCTGGCGTAAGCATAGAGTTTATCTTCATGATCGGTCGTTATTTTTATCAATTCACCGCGCCGTAGACACGAATGATGGCGTCGTAGTAGTATCAGCTTATGATAGAACGTATATAGTGATTGCTCAGAATATCCCCAGTCCATGGTCGGTAACCTATCAGTCATACCAAATTCTTGACCATACAGCATTAACGGGGTGCCCGGAAGAGTAAATATTAATGTCGCCGCTAGTTTCGTGGTATTGATGTCAAATTGGCTGATAAATCGTTCCATATCATGGTTTTCTATATACCTCAAACTTAGAGCCTGATCCGGATAATTTAAATTGGTCTTATCTATACCCGTCTGAATCGCAGATATCGGTTTTCGACCCCGGAACACATCGAGTAAATTACCGTAAAAGTCCGTATCATACGACATGTCAAATTCATTGTCATGGTACAACGGATTTCTCGGTAAAGTTTCATTCAATAATAAAAAGTCCGGATTTTGATTCTTCAACGTTCGTCTGAATATTTTCCAGAAATCATGCGGTACCCCCCAGGCCACATCGCATCGGTAACCATCGATCCCACTATTTAACCAATACAACGCGACATCCATCAAATACTTTCTAACCTGCGGATTTGCATGATTCAGATTAGGGAGTCTGTCCCAGTCGTTATAAAACTCATATCGATAAAACAGTCTCTCCTGTTCGGAGTCCTTCCATTTATACCAGTCGCGAAAAACCGCATATCTGTTTTCAAATGAAGATACGAAGAATCGATGTTGATCCGATGTATGATTCGCGATAAAGTCCAACACCACTCGAATCCCTGCCTGATGCGCTGAAGTAACCAGCTCCTTCAGATCATCTTCATTCCCGTATTGATGATCGATCCGGAAGAAATCGGTCGGACCATATCCATTTTCGGTTGGACTTTCAAATACAGGCATCAGCCAGATGCAATTAATACCCAGTTCCTTCAGATACGGTATCTTGTCGATAACCCCTCTCAGATTTCCCTGACTGGTAAATTTTTCGACGAAAATTTCATAGATAATCGCATCCCTTGCCCAGTCCGGTGATGCACTAAAGTTCTGTATCTGGACTTTACGATTCTTTACCTTAAGAACCAGTGTCTCCTGAGAACCACTCCCAAAGCTATCGCTTACCACCAGGTAATAATAATATACACCCGAGGTCGTTGGAATGGGAATTTTTATTTTCGCTTCATCATTTAATTCATATCGTTCCGGATTATTGATGTCCTGATACCAATAATACTTCAAATCTTTGCCGGTCACACTCTCGCTGGCCGATGCATCCATTAGAATTGCCCCGGGTCTGAACGACGGTTCAACTGCGATGCGCGGTGCAAGATTAAGCGTGACTCTCTTTACAGAATTAAACGCATTCCAACCATCCGCTATCTTGTTCGGATTTAAGGGATCTATAATCCAGTGTTGATTATTGACGACAAATTTATATTCATATTCGCCCGGATCTAAATCGACCCACGCTGTCCACACTCCATCATGATTGTAATCCTTCATCTGATGTGCCACCGTTGACCATTGATTAAATTCACCCGCAACGCTGACACAATCGACATCACTCTCATACACTCGCACAAAATTAGTATCTGCGAAGACAAATTCCGTTGGATATTTACGCCTCACAAACGCATAAACATCCACGGTATCGCTACTCGATTCGCCGGCGATATCATTCACCTCGAGCGAGAAAACATAGCGACCCGTTTTATCAGGAATGAATGAAGGATAAGCACGGCGGTTGTTATCTAAACTCGCATCACTCCGTTCCGGTCTGGAAAGCAGTGACCATCTATATCGTACTATAGGCTCCAAATCATCATCATAACTGGCTCCGCTATTCAGCGAAACCTGTTCATTCACACCCGTGATGATCGTATAGCCAGCATCTGCGATCGGTGTCACATTGTGGTTATTGACCAGTATATTCGACTTCACCGGTAAAGCTTTATTTCCTTTGGTATCCACTGCTTCTATTTTAATGTCGTGCTCACCCTCTTTCAGTCGCGGAGAAAATGCTCGTATTTCGTTCTTCTCGGGCACATAGTGGTATTCGATGTCCCGTCCGTCCACCTGAACACGTGATTCTTCAATACTGATACCGTTCTTTTCGATTCCGTCTACAAAATTGGCCTGTAACCTGACGATATCGGTGTTGATAATTATTCCTGTTTCCGGTGAAATATCGACGAGTCTGGGTTGGCCAGGATGCAGCACATAAGCGATCGAGTTGCTATTCATACCTCCCCAATGGGGATTTTCCGGATCTTTGATCCAATTGACTCCGTTAATCAAAAACCGATACTCGTACTGCCCGGGTTCCAGCTCGATAGTCGTCTCCCACGAATCCGTATCTATCACATAATGCAACGGATTCAAACTCGCTGACCAGCTATTAAAATCCCCGACTAAAGCAACCGAACTCGCCGCTGATGGTGCTTTTATCGAGAAAGTGACCGGATACCGGGGGTCGGCTAACAGTTTAGCCGATGACAGACCAGTCACCAATAATAAACATATAATCCAGGATCGCATAGGTTCAACCTTATTTTAATGATAACAAAAGATGGCTCATAAATTCTTCAAGCCTATTCTCTACAGCATGTTCCAATTTTTAATTCGTCTCACCGACATCAAATAAAATCTGATACCTCTGAATTCAGTCGACCGCATCTTATCAGCACACCACGATTTAGAACACAGTCGATTAATCAATATAAATTTATGTTTTAATTCTTGTTAATTTTATATATATTAAAATTTATCGATTTCATGCTTACATGTCAAGCACTTTTTTTACAATTAAGTTTAAAATTTGCTTGCAATTATTCTATTTTTTCTTAAATTTAGTTTCGTTTCAAAAACTCCATATTATTTTAAAAAAGGAGATCAACCATGTCCATTAAACGCTCTGTTCTCATCGTGTCATTTTGTTTTCTTCTCGCTGTATCAATAGTTTATGCACCTGTCATTTCCTCACAGGACATCGATGAACCTATCGTAGGATCAGGCATTGATGTGTTACTATCGGACAAGATCGATATGCTTGCCGGGAAACGGGTGGGATTAATAACAAACGCCACCGGAGTCACCCGTGATTTTGTATCGACTATCGATGCGCTAAACGAATCACCGCAGATTAATCTCGTCGCTCTTTTTGGTCCTGAACATGGCGTCAGAGGAGACATAGAGGCCGGGAAGAAAGTAGAGGATTATATCGATCCTAAAACAGGGATTCAGGTCTACAGTCTCTATGGCAGCACCCGTAAACCGAAACCAGAAATGCTCGAGAATATAGATATCTTACTTTACGATATTCAAGATATCGGTTCACGTGCCTATACGTATATCTATACCATGGCGTACTGTATGGAAGCTGCTGCTGAAAGAAACATCCCTTTCGTGGTCCTCGATAGACCCAATCCACTGGGGGGAAACAGAGTAGAAGGTAACGTGCTCGATATCGAGTTTAGTTCATTCATCGGACTCTATCCCATACCCTATGTCTACGGAATGACGGTTGGCGAACTGGCTAAATTTTTTAATGAAGAATTTAACATACACTGCGAATTGACCGTTGTCCCCATGAAAGGCTGGCACAGAAACATGCTATTTTCACAAACCGGTCTCCCCTGGATCATGCCTTCACCGCATGTTCCCTGTAAGTGTACACCAATGTTCGTCGCACTCACCGGATGTATCGGAGAACTTGGGACTGTATCCATCGGCGTGGGTTACACTGCACCGTTCAGGACGATAGCAGCACCGTGGATAAGAGCAAATGAACTGGCTGATACCCTGAATTCACTGGCCTTAAAAGGTGTGTATTTCAGACCGATGTTTTATACGCCTTACTATTCAACCTTTACGGGTGAATATTGTAACGGCATTGAAATACATATCACGGACGTCGAACAGATCGCACCCCTCGAAATACAGATACATATCCTCACTACACTCGAAAAACTATTTCCTGATCACGATATATTCGATACCAGACGCACAGGATCCTTTGATAAAGCCTTTGGTACCGATGAGATACGCAAGGACGTGGCGTCAGGAATTTCGGCGGATCAAATTATTTCGAAATGGACAGATGATCTCGATAAATTTATAAAAGTTCGAGCTAATTACTTAATATATTAATCATTCAATTTTGGAGATGAAAATTGGTCCCAAACACTGTTTTCCTCACGAAGGGAGTTGGAACACATAGAGATAAACTTCAAAGTTTCGAATTGGCTTTGAGAGACGCAGGCATTGAGAAGTGCAATCTCGTTCAAGTTTCCAGCATTTTCCCTCCGAAATGTAAAATCATTTCCCGTACAAAGGGAGTTGAACTAATCCAACCAGGACAGATAACCTATACCGTTTTAGCAAAAAATCAGACCAACGAGGGCAATCGCTTGCTCGTCGCATCGATCGGGATCGCTGTGCCTGCGGAAAAAACAGGGCACGGTTACATTTCTGAATATCACTCTTTTGGTGAAAATGCGAATATCGCCGGGGATTACAGCGAAGATCTCGCTGCAACGATGCTTGCAACGACGCAAGGCATCGAATTCGATCCGGAAACAGCCTGGGATGAAAGAAAACAAGTCTATAAGGCATCCGGCAAGGTATATAAAAGTATGAATATTACCCAATCAGCACGCGGTAAAAAAGACTCCTGGACAACCGTCATCGCTGCCGTTATTTTTCTGGAACTTTAATACGTTTTATGTTCATTTTGATTCGAAAACAGGAAGTTCAGGAAATGGCATTCCTATCTCCTGACTTCCTCACAAACCATCTGTTTTTTTCTACAACCTTTTTCCCATTAGATAGAATATGATTATCCGTGCGAATAAATCACAATTTCTCAGCAGCGAACTCATCGAGTGCACTCTCGATGATGCGAGCATTGTCTTGATACCGGCTCCGTTAGAGAAAACAGTGTCCTATGGGAAAGGAACATCCGGTGCGCCAGCTGCCATTCTGGAAGCATCAGATTATCTCGAATTGTACGACGATGAATTGGACGGTGAACCGTTCCAGAGCGGAATTTTTACCGCTGAGGCGCTATCCAACGATTTAGAACATCAGCAATTTTTAAACGCACTGGAACAACAGGTTTCTTATCTTATTGATCTCGATAAGAAACCCGTGATCATCGGTGGTGAGCATTCATTGTCCATCGCACCGATCCAGGCATTCTATAAAAAATGGGGATCTGATTTCAGCATCATTCATTTCGATGCTCATGCCGACCTTCGAGATCGTTATGAGGGGACAAATCTTTCGCACGCGTGTGTCATGAGGCGTGTATGTGAACTCGGAATTGACGTCGTATCCATTGGAATTCGAAGTATCAGCCGTGAAGAAATACAGTTCAACGCACTCACCCGTCATCCCATCTGTTTCGCCCGCGACATCGTCGCGGATCCTCGCTGTGTGGAACGCGCTTTACATCAGTTGAGAAAAAACGTCTATATATCTCTCGATATCGATGTGTTCGATCCTTCCGTTATCAGTCAGACCGGAACTCCTGAGCCCGGTGGTTTGACCTGGTATCAGATGTTGACTTTCCTGAAAAAAATTGCCGATTTAAATCGTCGTGTGCTTGGATTTGATGTGGTAGAATTTGCACCTGCCGTTGAACATCATCATCAGAGCTATACATGCGCTAAACTCATTTACAAAATGATGGCCTATTTTTGGAGACAGGTTCTTTAAAACAAGGTGATCTGTTCGTGGGATCGAGCTTCTTTCTTAATTTTTTTACAATTTAATCGCCTGATGTCCTCCTTGATGAGAAACAATTCTCTACGGTAACGTCCCGGGGATTCTATTTCAAGATGCTGTGCCAGCTTCAAGGCAGTCGATAAATTGGTTTCGCATGCTTCGAGATCATTCTTCCTGAGGTAGTACGTCCCTAATCCCCAGTATCCCCAAAACGTGTTTTTATCCAGCTCAATGGCCAGGTGGAGCAAGTGCTCTATGATATTGTATTTTTTTAATTTGATCAATATCTGACTGTATTCAAAATAATTTTGAGGATCTTCAGGATTTTTCATGATGGTAAAAAGGAAAAAATAGTCTAGCTTATTGTCCCAATATTTCTTGCTACTTATCTTTGCAACCATGAGCGTAATGATGATAGGATGTCGGATCCATTGCAACATATCAAGATCCTTCATACGCTGAAATACGTCCGCAACACCGTGACCGACATTGCTTTTTTTAAAATTAATCTGGTTGAATGCTGTTTTTAATGCCGGGATAAGAACGGCTCCATCAGCCTCTAATGCACGATTAATATGATCAAGCAGATCCTGTGCCACTTCCTCCCGCTGTTCATCCGTCATCGGAATAAATCCGTCAGAGCTCATATCAGAGTTCGCTGCTTGATGAACATCATTATATATCCGAAACAGATTAAGCGGAAGATGACAGATTTCATCGAATTGAAAATTGATAATTAATTCACCCCTCAGAATAGCCGAGACAACATCTTCGTATGCCTGAATATTCGTACTGTTCACCAATTTTTTCCAGAAAATGGGCCATTCACAGATATCTTTTGTAAACTGCAAGACAGGAGGTTCCTGATACAGGGCCGAAGGATCGCTTGATTTCAATGTATCTAATCCTTCATTAAAGGCAGTGAGCGAATCGACGAATCGGATTCCATCTTTCAGCGATAAATTAAATATGATCTCCCAAAGGGGATTCTCTTCGACCGGGATTCCGATCTCGGTGTGGGACTGCAGGAATATCATCGCAGTTAATAAGGCATCCTGATCCTGTTTATTCTGAGTCGTCACCATTAACTCGGTCATGAGTTTCTTCTGCGTCATCTGGATAAAGTCGGTACTGAGATAACGAGGAAGCATCCTCGAGCGAATCTCCCTGCGAAATTCAGCGGGTTCCTTTATTTTATCGAAACGCTGCGATTCCGTTTCGACAAGTTCTCTGAGGTCTCGAAGTAACTCTAGCTCATCGAAGCGGATAGAACGCAATTCTTTTACTACAGAAAACAATCGGGTGATATGTTCCGAATTTACAACGAGTCGTTTCAGGCTGTTCTCTCTGCGTCGCCTCGTGCTTAGATAACCAGCATGACTCTCTGATCCTGAATTGACAATTTCAAATTGAATTGCTTCCATAGTCTAGTCAGCAATCTTCTTAATTAATAGTTGATGCTGCGTACTTAAATAGTTTGTATCTATTATTTCAAATCCGTACTGCTCTATTAATGGCTCGAACTGTTCCCTCTTCCTGATAATTACCTTGTTACCGGTAAATTTGCGTAATACTGAAATAATGGATAAGGGAGAATATGTGACAAGCGCATGAGAACCCGAATTCATTATCCGCTGTAATTCCTTGAACATCATGTCAATATCGGTTATATACTCTGATACACCAACGACCAGGACGATATCCGCCGAAAAGTCCCTGACAGGCAGGTTTAATATGCTCGCTTGCACTACATCGACTGCATAACGCCGTTTAGCCAATGTCAACATGTGTAAATTGTTATCAAACCCAAAAATTCTCAAATTTGTCGGCAAAAATTGTAACGCGTTTCCGGTTCCGATGCCAAGATCATACAATGCAGCCCCCGATCTCGCTATTCGGTCGTACAAAGTCGATATGCCTCTATTCTCCCGCTCGATTATCGGCCTGAAAACGCGACGATATCTAAACTGATCATAAAAAAAAGCCTTGATGTGCCAGCATGTTCTATCAATGATAGAGCAAATATTTTTTACGTAATTTTTCAAACTCAACCAGGTCGTTCTTCCACATGTTGACGATCTCTCCGGCATCGATGCCTGCATCCATCGACTCTCTGAACATATCTGTCCCTGCCATCCTGTCGATTCTGCCTTCGGATGTCCATTTAAATTCTTCAGGGTGCAGTTTTTTAATCGCATAGATTAAATAGGTAGCCAGTGTTACAGACTCACATCGATCGTAATCGGACACCGAAAAACGTAATCCGAAACAACGTTCGCCCTCGTACTTCGGATCGACCGCTGCTCCGGGTATATCCACGGGCGTAAACGTGATGGTATCCATCTCGATCCCTTGCAGGTCATGGCTCATCATCTCCTCATATACCATCGTATTATTTAACCATGGAGCTCCCACGTATTTAAACGGATGCTCAGTGCCCCTGCCTTCAGAAATATTCGTTGCCTCGAGCAAGCCCATCCCGGGATATACCATCGCAGTCTCCAAATCAGGAATGTTAGGCGATGGCTTGATCCACTGATTTAAAAATTCTTCTTTTGGTACCCGACGATCCCAATTTTGCAATGGAATGACACGAACATCACTCGAATCGCTAGCGGAATACCACCCTTCACCCTGGAATAACAACGCTAATTCACCCACCGTCATCCCGTGCCGCAACGGAATGGGTTGTATTCCGACAAATGATGCCAGTGATTCCTGCAAAACAGGTCCTTCCACAATCAAACCTCCGACAGGGTTCGGTCGATCCAATACCACAAACATGAGGTTGTTCTCCGCAGCAGCCTCCATCGCATAATACATCGTGCTGATATAGGTGTAAAACCGGGCGCCTATGTCCTGAATATCAAAAATCAATACATCAAGACCATCTAACATGTCTGCCGTGGGTTTCCTGTTCGTCCCATAAAGGCTGAATATCGGGCATCCATATTTTTCATGACGGTTCATGTCGATCGGGATACCTCCCTCGATCTGTCCGTAAAATCCATGTTCAGGAGAAAATATGGCGCTCAAATGTACATCACTCTGATTAAATAACAGGTCAGCCAAATGCTCACGATCAGAATTAACGCCTGTCTGATTCGTTATTATTCCAATTTTTTTATCTTTAAATAGGGTAAGGTATTCGGTTTCATTGAGTCGATCTATTCCTGGGATAATCCTGGTGGGCTGCTGCTTGAAGTTGCAGCCGCTGAGTGAAATTTCAGCGATCATGATAAGCGGGATGATCCAATGTCGATTGCGTTTCATCACGTTCCTGTCCAATTCATTTATAACTATGTTAAAGGTTGATGATATTAAATTTGATGATGTTACAAAAAGATAATAATATTTTTCTACGGAAGCAATATAATTTTATAAAAAAAGCCATCCGAGCTTTCAGATGGCTGTAAATTTTAAAAAAATTTCTCTATTTCGATCCGAATGTCACCACTATCCCTCATTGCTCCTGATTATGGGTATAATGATTTCATCACCCGGGTGAAGTTCATTTAATTTAAGGTTAGGATTATATTTCATCATGAGCCAATAAGGAACTTCGTATAACACATTGGTCAGTTCCCACACGCTTTCGCCGCGTTGGAGACGATGCAGTTGGACACCTTGCACATAAAACGATCGATAAAAATCCTCCTCAATCGATTTGTGATACTCTAAGCGCCGCTGCATAAATAATTTCTGACTTACCGTCAAAAAATGCAACGTAAGTAATTTATTCAACTGCAAATTTTCGTAGTATGATAATCCGTTCCAATCTCGTATCTGTTGCGTGCGCACCTCCAACCAATCCGCATAATGCCCTAATGTTTCATCAGGTAATACATATATTCTCCCCATTGTCGTGTCGTATTCGGCATTCGCAACACCATGAACAATGATGTGATCTGAAATCAGATCGCTCAATCGGAGCACATTTTGCTCACTGCGTCTCACCGAATCCTGAATCTCGTTCGATGGTCGTGAGGGCAAATCCGGGTGCACAGGGATGTCATCGGTTTCAAGAGTTTGCGATTCATTCGCATCATCGACTTCCTCTATGGAAAGGTTCGGCACTCCAGCCTCTGCAACATCGACTTTCTGATAGGGTCCGATCTGCATCAACTCCTCGATCGATGGACCATGCGGAATCGGAGTTATGAGATTCGCTATGGCTTCGCCCGAGATCAGGGTGGTGTCCGAATCAGATACAACCAGAGCTTCTTCCACCATTACCTGAGCAACTGAAACCGGTTTCTCCATCACCTTGATCCGTTGACCGACGACAAGCATGTCGCTATCTTTGATATCATTGAGACGAATGAGTTCATCCACACTCGATTTAAATCGTGCTGCAATGGTTTCTAAATTATCTCCGCTCTTTACCGTGTAATAAACAACATCATCCACGCTCGTGTCGAATGAGCCTCCCTCTTGAAGTACAATGGGGACTGATTTGTCGCTCTCAACTTGAATTGAAACGTTATCGACGAGATTTGTGTCCATGCTCTGAGATTGTACGAGCTCGACCTCTTCAGGTTCAGGTAAGCGGATAATCTGATTAACATAAATCCTGTGTACATCAACGATGTCATCGTTCAAGGCCATAATCTCATCAACCGTTGTACCGGCTCTCCGTGCAATGCCTTTTAAATTATCTCCCGGTTGGACTTGATACCAGTTGGACTCTATCTGTCTGTTCTTTTTTTCCGTTGACGGAATCGCTGCAAGCAGCGTATAGATATTAAAATCATCCCCTCGCCACGGTATCTTTAATTCAAATCCCTTCGGGATATGCCGGGAGGAGCTAAGGACACTGGGACGCAATGACGGATTGTAATCGTGTATTTCTTCGATCGTTAGATCGGTCAAGCGTGAAATGGTCGTGATCGTGATGTAATTGGGAAGAGTAATGGTATGATATTGCATCGGATTATCAAATTCTATGTCTCCGAAATAATCTCGATAGTTCTCCACCACATGCCTGGCAGCTAAAAATTCAGCATAGAAATTTCTCGATGCAAATTTGAACTGCCGACTGGTATACTTTGATGTAATCTCCCCAATGTCTGTGGTTCTCAATTCCCTGATCGCCTTTTTCATGCCGTTCGTACCATGATTGTACGCTGTTATCGCGAGAGGCCAGGTCCCCAGAATATCGTAATTTCGTTTCATTAACTTCGCCGCCGCTTCCGTTGCTTTCTCCGGATCCAGCCGCTGATCCACAGAATAATTGATATCCAAAAACAGACGACCCGTACTCCTGGTGAATTGCCATAAACCTGCAGCGCCAAATTTTGAATAGGCATGAATATTGAAAGAGGATTCGACATGGGGCAAAACGCTTATCTCCGCGGGTAAACCATGGTCATGTAATACGGTCTTTATATAATCAATATAACGACCAGATCGAATGAGCCCCGCCATGAAATGATCTCTTAAACCACGTTGTGCCCTGATACAGTCGGCAGCCTCACGATAGACTGCAGGATCCGTCTTTCGATCCAGTAGCGTGTAAATTTTAAGTTCAAAATCGGTAAGATCCTCATGATTGATGAAAGCACGCTCGCCTAATTGCCGCAGACATAGTTCATATCTCTTCTGAATTTCTTCTACATGCTCCCACAAGGTCGCATCAGTGTAATCGTCGTAATCACCAAACTTTCTCAGATCAACGATTTCGTACACGATTGTCAGGTCAACGTTGTCATGTATGGCGACCTCATAGTCATGATATTCTGAATATACTTTGATCCAAAATTCTACATTGGGCTTCAGGCTCTCGGGTAGTGGAAATTGGTCGGTAGAACGTATCGTGCTGCCCGTCACTTGAACTGGCAGAATGATCAACATGAGAAGTAATACAGATACAATATGTCTACGATGTGTTTTCATGGTTCCGGATGTATCTCCCAAAATTCGTATTCGTATCGAGCAAACAGATTATAAAAATAGCCGTTAGAAAATATTCCAATGGCTATCGGATGAAATCATACTCATAAACAAAGGTCTCGTATCGACATCTTATAGATTTAGTTCATCGAGGTCTATGGCGTCACCATCGTTTTCAAATACGCCTCCGTCATTATCGGATACGGCCGATCTGTTAAAAAATCTAAAATTTCTTGGATTATCAATCAACAGTTCCTTCATTATTGCAAGTAATCTGTCCTTATCAAGAGCATGCAAGTTATCGATAAATTCTCCAATGTTGGTGAACTCCTCTTGATCATTAATCCAGGAATATAACAGCGCAATTACATGTTTACAGATGACTTTTTTCGACTTACAACTACAACTACATTCGATTTCATGCTCTCTGAATTTGATGTTGACCTGAAAACTTTCTACAAAATCTTGAACAATTCCGGATATCTCATCATTAAAAACGCTCGCATGCACAATCTGTCCATTGCAATAGAAGTCCCATCCCTCGCCATTGGTATTGTCCTGATCGAGTAAGGCGATCTGTCTCTCAGTTATATTTTTAATTTCTAACACCACTGCTTCTTAGTCGTCATTCATTTGAGATTTTAAAGGTTTAAGCTAACTAATCGAATTAATATATTCTTTTTATGTAATAAAATCAAGTGCTTTTTGGATATATCGTTCAACAAATATCGTTTCGGTGATGCAGTATTACAATAAAAATCCCCTGGTGTTTACGCCAGGGGATTCATCTACTATGCTCACATTGCAAAATCGATCAGGATATAACATCTTTTTTATTCTAGTATGTATTGAAGCGGATCAACATGTTTTCCGTTCACCAATACCTCATAATGAAGATGAGGGCCTGTTGCCCTGCCGGTTTCGCCAACTCGTCCGATTATATCCCAACGATTAACTTTTTGCCCCACATTAACGCTGATTTTAGAAAGATGTGCATATCGCGTTTTAACACCATTACCATGGTCCACAACAATTTCCATTCCGTACCCTTTGTTCGGCCTGTAATTTGATTTTGCAAATTCAACAACTCCTGCTGCCGATGCGTAAATGGGTGTTCCCTCCTGAGCCGCAATATCAATACCATTATGCATCTTGATTCTCTCGATGAACGGATCAAGCCTCCAGCCGAAAGAATCAGTAAGCTTCCCTCCTCTGACAGGTCTAATCGAAGGTGTGTGTTTCAGTTTTAACTGGTTATCCTTTAACTTATTGTCAATCTCTCCTTTGCTATCAATCAGAAGCTGAATCCTTCTCTCCAATTGGCCAATGATCGATCGAGTGTCTAACAATTCTTCCTGAGTGCCACGCGGTAGCAACGACGTCTCCTCCGTTAACGCTATTGCTGTTCCACCGACACCAACTTCTCTTATATCCTTATCGATCTTACCAAGCCCGGCAATGACCCGCTCTTCATTATCATTGACTTCCAACTGCGCCATTTTATTCTGAAACTCCATCACATTCTGACGCATGTCTTTCAATTGGCTTCTTAATGTCGAATTGATATTGTTCAACGATTTTATTCGAAAATCCTGATAATAATCAGTGAACAAACCAATACTTGAGCCAATAATAAAAGCTATGATAAGAATTACAACTGAAGCAAGAGCAAATACTTTTGCCCAACTGAGCTCGATGTACTTTACTTCTGACCCCCCTAAAGAGAAGTAAATCAGTTTAATTCTTTTATCCCGCATACTAATAATCTCCTCCTGGTTTATAGAGGCGACTTAAACAAAGGGAGCTACATGACACATCCTCTCTTAAGGTAAGTAAATACCACCAGTGAGCAAGTGTAGGTAACTTCAAATATAAATAATAATTTTTAGTTTGTCAAGAAAAAAATAATTTTTATACAAATTTGATCACAACTAAACGGTCTTCCCCTTATATCCATCGTCTGATTATACTCTATTACCTACACCGTGCTTTCCAATACAAGCAATCACATGTTTTTACATAAAAAATATACAATTTTATAATATTTTATCAGCGCGATCATCTGTCAACATATTATACTAACGAGGCTTAAATAGGATTGAATCGGTAAATTCATCCTGAAAATCGGTCCGCATCGAGAGCTCAATATAGTCGGTGATGTCAAGTATGGCCTCCACTTCATGGCGCGACTTATCTGCTAACAGGTATTTTCTGGCTCCGGCGATCGCCGTATTCCCCACAAAATGTATTTTTTCCGGATCAATATAGGATGGCAATAACCCTACCGTTAAGGCGCTATATTTATTGATATACGAGCCAAACGCGCCAGCCAGATAGACGCGCTCGATCTGAGACGCATCGATTCCCAGCTCCTTGATTAAAATATTGATGCCAGCATTAAAGGCAGCCTTTGCCAATTGGAGCTCACGAATATCACGTTGAGTCACTACGATGTCGACATTCTTGGCCATTCGTTCCTTCGGGACAACCACGAAGCTATTTCCACTATCGCTTTCCAGCAACCGAGTCTTATAAAATTCATTTTCAATCTCTGCCGCTGATCTTATGCGTCCATTGTCTTCAATCAATCCATTCTCCAGCATGCCGGCGACGATATCGAGCAAACCAGTACCACATATTCCCTTGGGTTCTACGTTATCGATCACATCAACGTATAAATTATCATCACTGAATACGACTGTATCGATGGCACCGCTTTCGGCGCGCATGCCACAACTGATATGTCCCCCCTCGAATGCTGGCCCGGCCGCGGCAGAACAGCATTTAATCCCCTGCCTTGACCCGAGTACTATCTCGCCATTCGTCCCGATATCGATGCCTAACGAGATCTTATCATCCAGATGAATCTCCTTTGCTAATATCAACGCCGTTATATCGCCTCCAACGTAACCCGAAATATTGGGTAATACGATCACCTGCGCCTTAGGCAGCAGGGTCAGGCCGACCTCCTCGGCGTTAATATTGGATATCATGCGGAAAGTGGGATTATACGGCGCCTCGCCAATGTACCGCGGATCGATACCTAAAAAGATGTGTGTCATGATCGTGTTACCGGCTAAACTTATCTCATATATTTCCCGAAAACTAACATCGACCTTCTCCAGTAACGATTCGATCATGCCATTGATGGTTTCAATCACCACACTCTGTAACTTCGAAAGACCGCCCGCCTGATCCTTGGCGTAGTTGATTCTCGAGATAACATCAACACCGTACGTACGCTGCGGATTCGTTTCGGCAACGACCACCAACTCTTTGCCCGTTCGCATGTCGATCAGCGACCCCGCTATGGTGGTCGTCCCTAAGTCGAACGCCAATCCATACATACGCTGAGTCGTGTCTCCGGCTTCGATGTTAATCAGGATGTCCGGCGACATGACAAACGTCACTTTATAATCATTCTTACGCAAGAACGCAGAAAAACTCTGCAACAGGCTGATCGGCATCCTGATGTTCTTATAATCTTCGTTCAGACACGACCTGAAATTACTGATGTCATCGATGGGGTTATTGATATCAGGCTTCGTAAGCTCTAAATAAAATTTCTTTAACTTCGAATCAATATCATAATGCACATCCGCTGCATGAACAAGAAATCGTATGCTACTCTTCTCTTGCTGGCTCAATAATTCAACTTCCGTATCGCCAGTCAATGTAACTTGACACGCAAGGTGTATACCACTCTCTATCTCAGCCTCACTCAACAATAACTTTTCATTGTCATTAATCGCATAGGCAGGACTCACGATACGCACCTTGCACTTACCACAGGTACCTCGTCCTCCACATTCGTCAAGAATTTCGAATCCTTCTCTCTGCGCGATATCTAATAAATTCGTCCCTGATTTAACAACAACCTTCTTCCCGGAAGGCCTGAACGCCACGTTTATATCCTTAACTATTTCCAATCATTCGCCTTTAACTTATTTGATCTGTATCATTTATCCATATATTACCTGTGCCATCGCTTTGATGTGCGCCGGAGTAGTCCCACAACATCCGCCAATAATAGTCGCACCAGCCCGTATCAATTCGCTAATCGATGAGGCCATGGTGGCCGGATTGTCCAGAAATTGAGTTTTTCCATCGACCAATCGTGGCATTCCCGCGTTGGGCTGCGCAATGAGAGGCCTGCTTGTATATCGTCGCATCTCCTCCACAATCTCGATGATTGGTATGATTCCATTACCACAATTCGTCCCCAGAAAATCCACACCCAGTTCGTCTAACTCCTTTACGGCTTGCTCGATCGTCACCCCCATCATGGTCCGATATCCGGCTTGGCCTTTTTCGAACGTCATCGTGACGGCTACTTGAAGGTCAGTATTCTCCAAAGCCGCCCTGGCAGCTATTGATGCTTCCTTTAAATCGGACATTGTCTCGATCAAGATGACATCAGCCCCTCCCCTCGCATGAGCCTGAATCTGTTCTTTGAAAACTTCATACATCTCAGATTCAGTGACATCACCTAAAGGTTCGAGAAACTTTCCGGTCGGCCCTAATGAAGAGAATACATAGACTTCACTACCAGCTGCTTCTTTGGATAGCCGCACTCCCTCGTAATTAATTTGTCCGACTCTGTCCTCAAGGTTATATTGAGCCAATTTAAACGCCGACCCGCCAAACGTGTTCGTAAGCACGATCTTTGAACCGGCTTCAATGTATCGTCTGGCGATGCCTGACACCTCTTCAGGATGTGTTACGTTCCATTCTTCAGGACATTCACCAGGCTTCAAACCCGCCTCATGAAGCATGGTGCCCCACGCACCATCGGCTAACAATATCGTACCTTTGGTTAATGTTTCTTTTATATTCCTCATCATCATACCAGTTATTTGGTCCAAACCATCAGAATGCTATAGTTCCTGAATAAAACACAGTTTTCCTCTTGATTTGCTGGTAACAAACCAGGACAGACTTAACTAGTAAATTAAAGGTAATTATCGTCAGAAGCAAGTAAAAAAATTAATTTTTCCGAACCATACGGTGGTGTTCGTCATACTATCAGATGCTTTTGGTTATGT
>JAFGOE010000021.1 GCA_016926625.1 Candidatus Zhuqueibacterota bacterium | reverse complement strand
CTTCCCATGATCTACGTGACCTATTGTCCCTATATTCAAATGCGGCTTCGTCCGCGCAAATTTTTCCTTGGACATCGGTTAACCTCCCAAAAATGGATTCTACATTAAAAGGTTTTGTTAATTATGGAGCCCACGACCAGGATCGAACTGGTGACCTCATCCTTACCAAGGATGTGCTCTACCTACTGAGCTACATGGGCGGGTATAGTCAAACATTCAAAAACCCCTCATAATTCATGTACGCTCCGGTTAAGGATAGTAAACGCAACGTAACCTCTCCCTGCCCAATATGTTCCATTACGTTCCCCGATTACCTGAGGCAGTTTTCAGAATTGTTATTGACCGGGAGCCATCATGAGGGGTAAATTGTCAGAGCGGGAAACGGGGGTCGAACCCGCAACCCTCAGCTTGGAAGGCTGATGCTCTAGCCAATTGAGCTATTCCCGCAATCGTTTCTCTTCCTGCTTTTTACCACACATCTTGACAGAAAAAAAATCTATCGATTTTTAAGTTTGTGGGAAGGGGAGGATTCGAACCTCCGAAGGCGTTGCCGACAGATTTACAGTCTGTTCCCTTTGGCCACTCGGGTACCTTCCCATCTAGAGCCACCAGCAGGAATCGAACCCGCGGCCACCTCATTACAAGTGAGGCGCTCTACCTGCTGAGCTATGGTGGCATTGCAAACATCACTGCCAGGATAGATTAATACCATATAATGTTGAAAACCATAAATATAGAAAAATATGTATAAAAGTCAAGATATTTTTTATATTTTTTATTATTTTCTTCGCCAAATCGTCCCATCTTTCGAATCTTTTATCTCAATATTCAATTCGTTCAGACGATCGCGTATCTGATCCGCTAATTTCCACTCCTGCTTGATCCTTAATTCTCGACGTATTTCCAGTAACAGGTCGATGTACGCTCCCTCATTAACCATGCTGTCCGATTTTTGTTCCCCGGGGAGTATGGATAAAAATGTATTGTATTCGTAAAACGTCTCGCGGATCTCCATTAAAATTGATTTATCATTCTCCGTTATCGTCTCCTTGGCAATAATTAAATTCGCCTCTTTCACTAACTCAAATAATTTGGCTATTGCTAACGCCGTGTTGAAATCATCGTCCATTGCTTCGATGAACTCCTGCTTCAAACCACGTACAAACTCGCTCTCCGATCGATCGATATCCGCCCCAACACCGATTAACGTGTTAATGGAATCAAGCGTCGATACGATGCGCTCGAGCGCCTGCCGGGCTTCGCAAATCCTCTCCTCACTAAAATTAATTGGACTCCTGTAATGCTTTAGCAGAAAAAACATTCGGATGACTTCTGGTCTGTATTTCGCAACGATCTCCCGCGCCGTAAAGAAATTGCCGAGAGATTTGGACATCTTCTCACCTTCGACATTCAAAAACCCATTGTGAAGCCAGTAGTTGACGAATTTGACATGCGTTGCCCCCTCGCTCTGCGCGATCTCATTCTCATGGTGCGGAAAGATCAAATCCACCCCTCCCGCATGAATATCGAAATTTTCGCCCAGATACTTCATCGACATGACCGAACATTCGATATGCCAACCCGGACGACCCTGACCCCAGGGACTATCCCAGTGGGGCTCGCCCGGCTTAGCTGATTTCCATAACGCGAAATCCAACGGCGCCTCTTTACGTTCATCGACCTCCACCCTGGCCCCGGATTGTAAGTCATCGATATTCTTGCCTGACAAACGACCGTATGGCGGGTAACTGCGCACCCGAAAGTAAACATCACCATCGAGCTCATACGCATGGCCGTTCGCGATCAAACGCTTGATCAGATCGATCATCTCCGGGATATGATCTGTTGCCCGCGGACTCACGTCCGGCTGCTCAATGCGCAACTTCTTAATGTCCTCAAAATACGCATCCGTAAACTTTCTGGCGACTTCACCCACCGTCACATGCTCTTCCTGCGCCTTCTTAATCAGTTTATCGTCGATATCAGTGACGTTAACCACGTATTTAACATCGTAATGACGATAGGACAGGTACCTCCTGAATATGTCGAACATCAGCAGCGGTCGCGCGTTGCCGATGTGAAAATAATCATAGACCGTCGGTCCGCATAAATAAATGCCAACCTTACCCGGTTGTATCGGTTTAAATTCCTCTTTCCTGCCGGTGTATGTATTATAGATTTGGATTGCCATGTCTTGCTCCTTCAGCCTTTTTTGAATCTAACATGATCAATCAACTGAACCGATTTACGATCTCTTCGATAAATTTCTGACACGTCTGCTTGCCTAATAACTCGACGATCATGGGTAACTCGGGACCGTGAATTCTCCCGGTCAGTCCGATACGTATCGGCATCCATAAATCCTTGCCCATGACCCCGGTCTCTTTCTGCACCGTTTTCATGATTAATCGGAACGTGTCCATGTCAATATGATCGATAGCCCTTAATTCACGTAAAAAAGACCAAAATACCTTCTGCGATGTTTCCTTTCTCACGAGAGCACGGGCTTCCGCATCCTCAATCGTGATGCTATCCTGAAAAAATATCTTCGCATGGTCGATGATCTGTTCCAGATAATCGATTTTTTCCTGAACAGCCTTGATGATCTTCAGCACCCTGTCGCGATCATCAACCGGATAACCCGCCTTAATAAAAAAAGGTATCACCGGGTCGATCAATTCCTCGGGTCGCGATTCACGGATATAAGAGCCGTTCATCCAGTTCAATTTTTCATGATTAAACACAGCAGCACTCTGGGTTACACGGTTAAAATCGAATTCCTGGATCAGCCGCTCCTTAGATAGTATTTCCGCGCCGCTCTCCGATGACCAACTTAACAGACTGAGAAAATTGATCAACGCCTCGGGCAGATAGCCCCTGGCCTGATATTCATCGATCGACGTGGCTCCGTGTCTTTTCGACAGTCGAAGCCGATCAGGACCGAGTATCATCGGAATGTGTGCGAACTCAGGGATTTCAAATCCGAACGCCTCGTACAACAAGATCTGTTTCGGGGTATTCGACACATGATCATCCCCGCGTATCACATGCGTGATCTCCATCAGATGGTCATCCACCACGGCAGCATAGTTGTAAGTCGGAATCCCTTCCTTTCGCATGATCACAAAATCACCGATGCTGTCGTATGGAAATGAGATCTGCTTTTTAACTAAATCGTTCATGACGACGTCTTTTTCAGGAACCTTAAATCGTATTGCTGCCTGTAAGCCCTGTGCCTCGCGCGTTGCTATCTCTTCCGGACTCAGGTGCAAACAGCGTCGGTCGTAGTTCGCCGATAATCCCTTCTCGATCGCCTCCTTGCGCATTATCTCCAATTCTTCCGGTGTGCAAAAACACTTGTATGCTAACCCTTTCTCCAGAAGAATCATTGTGTAACGCGCGTAGATATCGAGCCGTTCAGATTGCTTGTACGGTCCGTAGTCACCCCCCACATCGGGACCCTCATCCCACGCCAAACCCAACCATTGCAGATCCGAATATATCTGTTCTGTATACTCTTCTTTCGAACGCTCGGGATCTGTGTCTTCTATCCTGAGAATAAATTTCCCGCTCGTGTGTTTCGCAAACAACCAATTTAAAATAGCCGTACGTGCGTTCCCTATATGCAGGTGACCCGTCGGACTCGGTGCAAAACGTACTCTGACATCTTTATTCATGACTTGGGTATCCTCAACTATCGTCTGTTATACGATGTGTGATTATTTGCCATCCGGTTTCTGCGCATTCTCTATTTTAGCCCAGCTATCTCGCAGGGGAACGGTTTGATTAAAAACAAGTTTATGGTTAGTCGAGTATTTGCTGTCTTTCGTGAAATACCCGTTTCGCAAAAATTGATAGGACGTTCCAATTTTCGCATCCACCATACCCGGCTCCAGTTTGCATCCCTCGAGGATCTTCAACGAATTCGGATTTAAATTATCCTTAAAATTACCACCCTCTAGTACATCGTCCGGATTGGGGACGAGGAAGAGTCGATCCAGTAATCTGACTTCTGCGTTAACGGCATGAGCGGCAGAGACCCAGTGTAAGGTGCCTTTCACTTTTCGACCATCCGACGACCACCCTCCCCGCGTCTCAGGATCGTAGGTGCATCTGATTTCGACGACTTCACCGGTCTTCTCATCCTTCTCGTACCCGGTGCACGTCACATAATACGCATGCTTCAACCTCACCTCCGCGCCTGGTGCCAGTCGGAAATATTTATGCGGAGGATCTTCTTTAAAATCGTCTCTCTCGATGTACAAGACCCTGGAAAAGGGGAGCTTCCGCGTGCTGCTGTCAGGATCCTCCGGGTTGTCTATCGCCTCGACGTATTCAAGGCCATCCTCGGGGTAATTTTCGATGACCAGCTTCACCGGGTCAAGCACCGCCATCACTCGCAGCGCGACCTTGTTCAGATCCTCGCGTAAACAATATTCGAGCAATGCAATGTCCACGATACTATCGCTCTTGGCGACACCGATCCGTTCAGCAAATACTTGAATGGCCTGCGGCGTATAACCACGCCTTCGCAGTCCCGCTATAGTCGGCAACCTGGGATCATTCCATCCATCGACCAGCTTCAGTTTAACGAGCTCATTCAATTTACGCTTACTCATCACCGTGTAGCTCAAATTCAATCGGGCGAACTCGATCTGTTGCGGATGATACACCCCCACCGCGTCCAGAAACCAATCGTACAACGGTCGATGGTCTTCAAACTCCAACGTGCAAATCGAATGTGTAATCCTCTCGATGGAATCCGAGAAACAATGAGCAAAATCGTACATCGGATAAATGCACCATTGATCACCCGTCCGGTGATGCGAAGCATGCAAGATGCGATAGATCACCGGATCTCTCATATTCAAATTGGAAGAGTTCATATCGATCTTCGCTCTCAGCACACGCGTTCCATCGGGGAATTCCCCGTTTTTCATTCGCTGGAACAAATCCAGGTTCTCCTCGACGCTTCGGTCGCGGTAAGGACTGTTCTTGCCGGGTTCGGTGAGCGTGCCTCGGTATTCTCTCATCTCATCAGGACTGAGATCGCAGATATAGGCCTTACCCTTTTCGATAAGCTGGAGAGCATAGGCGTATAACTGATGAAAATAATCCGATGCATAATAGAGCCGATCATCCCAATCGAATCCCAACCATTTGACATCCTCCTGAATGGAGTTCACATATTCTTCTTCTTCCTTGATGGGATTGGTGTCATCGAATCTAAGATTACATAATCCGTTGTACTCTTGAGCCAGCCCGAAATTAAGACATATGGATTTTGCGTGGCCAATATGCAGATAACCATTGGGTTCTGGCGGGAAACGGGTATGCACCCGCCCTTTATATTTTTGGGTTTCCAGATCTTTTTCAATTATCGCTTTAATGAAATGTAATGGTGTAGCCGAATCAACGTTATTCATGGAATCCATTCCTCTGTTCAATTCATCGCTGACGATCTGTTACAATAATCGCTCGGTTCTATCCTTGCCCTGAACGTATCTTGATGATTAAAATATGGCGTACATCGTTTCAATGCAACACAAGGATCCCTTTTTCCCAATCGAACAGGAATCCGTCATCGTTTCATCGCTGAAGCAATGTCACCGTATTTTATTTATCAAAATTATTGACACAGAACCGATCGAATCTGTCACTCGTTACAACAAGTAGATAAACAAGATCGCGTAAAGTTTTGGGCAGTCTGACCATGCTGCATCACAAGATCAACATGGCATCTCCGTAACTGTAGAACTTGTATTTGTTTTCGATTGCTTTCTGGTAAGCCTTAAACATAAAATCCTTGCCGGCGAAAGCGCACACTAACATCAGAAGTGTGGAATTAGGCAAATGAAAGTTAGTTATCAGTTTATCAACAATTTTAATTTCGTATGGAGGATAGATAAACTTATCGGTCCATCCGCTTGCGGATTTCACGAGACCCTCTGACGTGACGACCGACTCCAATGCTCGCACCGAGCTTGTTCCGACGGCGATCACATTTTTCCCTTTTTTGATGGTGTCATTGATGATATTGGCAGATTTTTCACTTATTTCAAAATACTCAGAATCCATTTTATGCCGACTCAGATCTTCGACCATCACCTGCCTGAAACTACCCAATCCCAAATGCAGGATTAGCGGTACTATTTGTGCCCCTTTTTTCGTTACTTTGTCCATCAATTTGGTCGTAAAATGCAACCCTGCAGTAGGCGCGGCTACAGCACCCCTGACACGTGCGTAGACAGTTTGATATCGCTCTTTATCCGCTGGTTCGGATTCTCTTTTTATATAAGGAGGCAATGGTGACTTTCCGACTTTCTCCACAATTTCAAAAAAATCGCCTTCATAGAAGAACTTGACAACCCGGCCACCGGAGACTGTATTATCGATGACATCACAAACCAGGTCGTCTCCGATCGTCAACCGATTGCCGACGCGGACTTTACGCGCCGGACGTACCAGCACTTCCCACATACCCTGCTCTAACTCTCTGAGCAAGAAAATTTCCACTTTCGCATCTGTTTTATCTTTAGTACCCATAATTCGAGCCGGAAACACCTTGGTCTCATTGACAACCACACAATCCCCACTATCAATATATTCGAGGATATCGGAAAAAACGCGCTCTTCAATCGATTCATCTTTTCGATTCAAAACCATCAGACGCGAGTGATCTCTTTTGTCTGCCGGATATTGTGAAATTAATTCATCGGGTAAATCGTATTTAAAATCGGATAGTTTCATCATCTAACTCTCCTCAGAATAATTTTTCTTGACCATCTCTATGGGCGGTCACTCCTAAGTGCACGTATGCATGTTCTGTTGCCACCCTACCTCGAGGCGTACGATGGAGAAATCCCTCTTGAATGAGATAGGGTTCATATACCTCTTCGAGCGTCTCCGCTGGTTCTCCTACTACCGTCGCTAGCGTGTTGACGCCGACGGGACCACCTGAAAATTTTTGAATTATTGTCAGTAAAATTCTCTTATCCATGAAATCGAGGCCTAATTCGTCGACCTCCAATCTCGTTAACGCCTGCTGTGTTATATCCATCGATATTATACCATCTCCTGTGACCTGAGCAAAATCGCGAATGCGTCTGAGCAGACGATTTGCGATTCGCGGGGTGCCGCGCGATCGTTTCGCTATTTCCGCGGCTGCCAGGTCATCAATCGCAATGTCCAGGATACCGGCCGATCGCAGGACGATCTGCTTCAATTCTCCATGTGTATAAAAATTCAACCTGCTGATTACACCAAATCGCGCGCGCAGCGGCGATGTTAATAGCCCCGCCCTGGTTGTCGCTCCTACCAATGTAAAGCGAGGTAATTGCAGTTGAACCGTCCGCGCGTTCACTCCCTTATCGATGATAATGTCCATCTTAAAATCTTCCAACGCAGGATACAGATACTCTTCTATGACTCGACTCAGGCGATGGATCTCATCGATGAACAAAACATCTTTGTCGTTCAGATTGGTCAATAGCCCCGCGAGATCACCCGGTTTCTCTAACGCGGGACCGGATGTTGCACGGATATTGGCGTTAAGTTCTGTCGCCAGTATGTTCGCTAACGTCGTTTTACCCAGTCCCGGAGGCCCGTATAAGAGTACATGATCTAACGCTTCATCCCTTAGTTTCGCTGCCTGAATAAATACTTTTAAATTTTCCTTCAAGCTCTCCTGTCCGATGAAATCACTCAGATGAATCGGTCTTAGCGTTCGATCGATCTCTAATTCACCCGCCAGCAGGGACGGTGAATTGGTTTTGTTATTCATATCGGATGACATACTGAACCAGAATCAAACCTTTCTCAACGCTTTTTTTATCAACGACTCTAAATCGATATCCGGTTCTGCTTCGCGAATAGCCTGAACCGATTTTATGGCTACCTGTTGCTGATAGCCTAACGATATGAGGGCTAAAACCGCCTCCTCAACAATGGTCCTGCCCAGCGCGGTTCCGGCTCTAATCCCGCCCCTGCCACGTTCGACCGAAGACGTGGCGACTTTATCCTTCAGATCGACCACTAATCGCTCCGCTGTCTTCTTCCCGATCCCGGGTAGAACCATGAGTGCTTCTATGTTCTCATTCGCAATAGAGCTTACCAGATCATCTACCGTACTCCCTGACAGTATCGCAAGAGCTTTTTTCGGTCCGATCCCCGTCGCTGAAATTAGATGCGTAAACAGCTCCCTCTCCGCATCCGTGAAGAAACCATAGAGCTGCAATATGTCTTCACGCACATGCAGGTAGGTGAGCGCTTTGACCACATGCCCGACTTCACCCAAATTTCGCGAACAATTCAGAGAAACATGGAGATAAAAACCGACACCGTTGACGTCGAGCAAAATCGACGTTGGTGTCTTTTCCATAATCGTTCCGTTTAAATAGCTTATCATATTCCGAGTAGATCCTGTTACGGTTTAGGATTTGCATCGGTGCCAGTGGCAAAGTGCTACAGCGATAGCATCGGTAACATCTGACCTCATAGCAGAACAATCGATCCGCAACAGTTGCTCCACCATACGCTGAACCTGTACCTTCGAGGCAGCTCCATTACCAGTGACCGATTGTTTAATCTCTCTTGCCGCATACTCAGCCGTAAGGATACCATGATTCATGGCCGATAGCAACGCCACTCCCCTCACATGCCCCAGCGTAATCGCAGTCCGTACATTTTTCGCGTAAAAAATATCTTCCACCACCAACGCCTGGGGTCTATTTTCCTCGATTAATTGAGTCAATTTATCATAAATTTTTTTCAAGCGGAGAGGAAATGAAGTCGAGCTATCCGTCCTTATATAACCATAATCCATGAGATTACTCTGGTTCACATTTAATTCCAGTACCGCGTATCCGGTTATTGAAATCCCGGGATCTATACCAAGAATAATCATCTAACCTTGCTCTATCCGCTGCAACTCTTCCGAATCGATATCGAAATTCGAATAAATACTATTGACATCGTCGTGATCTTCAAGGGCATCCATTATTCTTATCAGATTTTCAGCGTCCTTGCCGCTCACATTGACCGTATTCTGCGGCTGCATGGTCAACTCTGCATCTTCTATTTTAATATTATGACTTTCGATCACTCGTTTCACATTTTCATAGTTCGAAGGATTTGTCACTATTTCATAGGAGTCATCGTCTGATCGCAGATCATCAGCTCCTCCCTCCAATACCAACTCCAGCAATTCTTCCTCACCGATCTCGCTTTTGTTAATGGATATGATGCCTTTCTTTTCAAACATCCAGGCCACGCATCCGCTCTCTCCCATATTACCGTTGTACTTTGATAGAATATGACGAATTTCGGCTACGGTTCGATTTTTATTATCTGTCAAAGCTTCAATCATCAACGCCGTACCACCAGGGCCATATCCCTCGTAGGTAACCTCATCATACGATACCCCGGGTAATTCTCCGGTACCTTTTTTTATCGCTCGTTCGATGTTTGCCGCCGGCATATTGGCTGCCTTGGCGTTCGCTATTGCCGTTCTTAACGCTGGATTCGAATCCTCATCGCCACCACCCCGTCGAGCCGCAATTGTTAATTCCTTGATTAGCTTTGTAAAAACTTTTCCACGTTGAGCATCAATCTTTTCTTTTTTTCTTCTGATTGTGCTCCATTTTGAATGCCCTGACATATATCCTCCTGAAAAAATATAACCTATAAATTTAATAAATTTTTTATCGAAATCCAAGGAAAAAATGAACTAACATCTGTTAACGCATCACTATATTTAAGTCGCAGAAGTATCGTCAGGTTGAACTGGAGGTATGAGAGAAGAAGGCCAAACAGAGCAAAGGAACCGATTTGCTCTGTTTCATCCGATAAGAGGTAGTCTTTATGATTTTTTAAACCATCGTCGAATCGATATGGGGATGTTAAAGAACATATCAAATACCCAATGTTCTAAAAGAGCCCCTTTTTCTCCGAATACAGGGATAATGTGCACGATGCTCGTCGCCCACCTCCCTGCCATGAGCCGGGAAAGGGCTGGAAATTTGGCCACCATCTGGATCGGGAAACCAAGGTAACCGATGTAGTGCCAGAATGAAATCAACGCGGCGATGTAATAGTCCCTTACATTGCGCTCTTTTATCATAAGGTAGACAACGTACGAGCCCCGCGTGAGTGATCCCGGAGACACCGGTGTCGCCTGAAAAGCTGCCAGCACTAATCCCGCGTAGGCCATACCCTCTGCCCATGAGTCCCCGAATCGGATCATCGCGTAAATTGCCGCTATCACTGAAACAACCTGCGTGATGGGTAGAGTACATACATGGACGGCTACACATTTGAGGTATTTCTGAATGAATGGGTCCTTGATCCGTTGACGAATGTGATCGGCCTCATCATGCGTCAACATACCATCCTGTTCACCCCCATCCACCTGCTGTAATAACCATTGCTCCCGGAAATGATTGTCGCGATAAAATTTTATCGGATAATTGACAGTCTCTTTTATCGAGTCCCAGGCGTAAGTTTTATCTGTAAGAAATCGATGCCATTTGGGTGGTAACCATCCACAAGCGAAATTCTGCAGCCAAAAGCGTACCGGACGCTCAACCAGTTGAAGAGCCCGCTGTTCATCAACCCTGCCATCGCGATGCCAGTCGATTAAGCGCGCTGCCTGCTTGGCAGTCAGAACACGTCCCAGATAACTCCGCTCCCTTAAAATACCGCCTATGTGTCGTGCATAGGTGTTATTACCCCATAATCGTCGTATAAACCTGCCTAAAAATGGGACAATACCCAGCAGGAAAAACATCCAGAATCGAAGGAACGAACGATTTAATATAGCAGCGAAATCGTCCTCGATCAATCCGCTCATCAACCATCCGTTCACAAAACCCATCTTCACATCTCGTCTCAACGATGCACTGTAGATTAACTTTAATCCCTGATGCGTGACATCCGGCAACGATCGCCGATATTCCGGTTCTCTTAATTTTAATTCCTCCAGAGCCGGACTGAGATCATTGAAGTAATTCGGATATTGAGAGATGAAGTCATCAAGCTTTTTCAAGTTGCCTCGATCAAATTGTACCAGGTTTCCTCGTAGCATCCCCTGAAAGATGAGTCTGAAATCAGCAGGACTCATCGGTAAATATGGCAGCAACGCCAGGCCAGCACGAAAATCGATAGCACATAGGTTATCTGCATCGTTTTCTGATCCGTCTAATCGCAGCAGCACATTAGGCTGACTCTTCATCGTGCTCCACTCGTATTGGCGCGCCAGCTCAGGTGCACCCATTTGATGGAAAAGTTTGACGATGTTCGCCATAAATTTTTTCTTGGCCAGGTATTCGAATGATCCGAGTTTATATCCCTTGAAAGCACGCTCGGCAAAACCTGCTTTTTTGCGACTAAATACTCGGTCGTCGATTTCGAATTTCCAGACGCGTCCGCTCACCCACTCGTTGATCTCCCCGTAGCTGAAGAAATTCCTGTCGTAAAATGTAGCATACGTATCGGCAATGGCTTGTTCTGTACCGAAAAATATCTTGGCACCGCGTCTTAATAGTTTTTGCCACAGTACACCAACCCTGGCTGCAGCATGGTTGACCTGTGCAGAAAACTTACCCTGATATGCGATGGTATACACCGCGTTCCGGAAAAAACGAGAAAAACCAGATGGGGGAACCAGGATCTTCATCGCGTAATACTCGTCCCTACGCAGATCGACGCTTTCCCCCTCAAGGACCTCCAAATCTATCATCCTGATCCGATAAACCTGTCCCGCAAAACCTCCACCCACGAATTTATCGATCTTGCATTGTACACATGCTTTGTACTGCGGGGCCACACCTTCGACCGTCAAGACCACAATCTCCCCTACACCGTATCGACTGGGCCGATAGTGTTTAATCAGATCTGTACCAGCAGCAATTTCACTCAGTTCTTTCTCCACATTCCAGTTGCTCTCTCCTGCTGCCGATAACCGGATGTCCTCAACACCGTCCAAAGCAGTAAAATTATCGCCCGCATTCATGGTTGCAGTCACCTTGCTGCTTTTCTCTCTCAATTTGATTGCCATTATTAACCCTCGTTGTAGACGACATCCCTGTCCGCAATATTGTACAGTTTCTGTAAAAAATATTCACGAAACTCTTGATTATATTTTACTTACTCATTAATTATCAAGCAGTTATATAGTCGCTAAATATAAGAAGAATGTATTTAATAGTCAAGCTAAAAAATAAATATGAACAAAAGGTAAAACTTTACCCGCAGTGAGTCAACACCTATTTTAAAAGTGTGATCTTGATGGCCTTCTTAACGTCATCCGTCTTCAAAATACCAAAATAGATACCACTATCAACACGATGACCTTTATCATCGGTCGCATCCCAGTTTATGCTGTAGTGACCTTTCAGCTGAAATTCATCCTTAAGACGACACACTGTCTGGCCCAATGAATTATAAATAGTAAATTTGACAACACAATCACGGGGCAAATCATAGTCGATCCGAGTCTCCGGATTGAACGGATTGGGGAAGTTTTGATAGAGTTGATACGTTTTCGGTGAGTCTTCACTCTCATGCAGCATGTCCGCCAGTATTTCAAAATTTGCAATCATGACCGTATCCCTGCTGATATGAATGATCTTGATCGTGTCTCTGTCTGCCAAATTATTATTCCAATTTAGAAATCCAAACGACATAGCGTGCTGCGCATGTAGCTGGATGCGACTATTGTAATCATAATCGATTTCATCAGGATAACGGACGATGAGACATTGATTATTTTCAGGGACCTTGTGAATATCCAGTCTGCAGCCTTTGATTTTTATGTCGAACGGCTCACTATATTCCGAGGTGATATCAGGATGTTCTTTGCAGCGGGCTCTTGCGCTTACGCTGTATGTTCCATCGGTATGATACTGGTGGGTGCGAATCGAATCGTACCACGCGAGATCATTGTAGGATGTGAAATATAGTTCATCATTTCGATAATCAATTTCTCGTAACATCAGTGCATTAACGAAACCTGCACGCGATCGATTTTCTGCTCGATCAAAGCCCTGGATGCGTACGACGATTATCCCGTCGGGACCGGGATCCACCCGATTGAATCGCGCCACATACCCATGCTCAGAATTTCCTGCCGGCAGTATCGTTGTTCCATCTCCTTCACCAGAAAAAAGCGGATTTCCCTCATCATCGAGACCATATGAACTCTCATTAATGAAAAATCGTGTATCCTCCAGACCGATGATCGAAATCCGATTCCAACCCGATTCTCCCAGGTCAGCGTACAATACGACATCGTATCGTTTCGACTCATCTAAGCCTGAAATTGTCAATAATAACGGTTCATCGGCGGGTTCTGCACCAAAAAGAGCTCCCTGCACACCGACACGACCATTAAATATTACAAACGCGTCGGTACCTGCTTTCACATCGCTCCCTGAGGTACTATGTTCATGCGAATCATATCGACCACCAGAGATACGCAGAGCGGCATTGCAAGTCGCACCAGTCGCAGCATCGACCAGCTTGCCGGAGTTGGGGAGTCCGGATCCACCCGATGGGGAGGTATATACGGTGATATTATGGGCTATTTGGGACGTTTCTATCCCCCACGGGGATAATGTACCATCGCCCCAGTCGAACTGATATTCAATCTCATGGTTTTTATTACTGACAGCGCCTTCAGCCTTGAAGGTGACCGACTGCTTACGAAATGCTTTCGATACGCCATAAATCAGATCAGGTTTTGAGACGACTTCTACACCAACAAAATAAGCGATCAGCGTCTTGTCGGAATCCATAACAACCTTGATTGAGTCATTCGTGCTAATTATATCTCCCTCCCATCGATCAAACAGATAAAAGGGATAGGGTTCGGCATATAAATTTACGGTATCACCACTGCTGTAAGTCGGTGCATGTGGCGTAATTCTCACCGTTCCGGAGGATTCGGGAGCAACTGATATGAACAAAGAATAACCTTCAATAGTAAGCCACAGCGTGTCTGACCAGGCTGATTCGATCTCAGCGTGTTCTACACATCGGGCGTGTGCTGTAACCGCCATCTCACCCGCTAAATGGTAGGTATGTGCAGCCTCAGGGGCACCCCAATCCGAACGTTTCCCATCCCCGAAATTAAACTGATATTCGATATCGTGTCCCAGATTACTGCTGGATCCGCCTGTTAATACAATGACCTCCTCGCCCATAAAGCCTTTGCCAGATGCTGCTGGTTTATTCGGAACAGAGACGACTTCGGGTACTCGACTAAAATTTGCGATGACATGTTTATCTGACGTCATGACGACCTGGATGATCTCACATGTATCGACCTGATCACCACTCCAAAAATCGAATTGATAGGTAACAGCCGGCCGCGCGGTTAGTGTTACCATATCATCCACCGCAAATTCTGCCGAATCAGGCTCTATTTCCACGGTGCCACTGCCCTCAGGATTGACGGAGACGATCAGTTTGCATCCCTTTATTTCCACATCATGTGTTGATGACCAGGCAGATTGAATAGTCGTATGATCCCGACATCGCGCGCGAGCCTTTACCTCGAATTGACCACTTCTCGCGTAGCTGTGCTCACATTCACCATCGCACCAGGTAGATGTCTTTCCGTCTCCCCAATCAAACTGATATTCTACACGATGCCCTAAATTACTCATAGAGCCTGAGACATGGAATTGCAAATTTTCTCCTATCAAACCAGAATTCGGACCAGTCAGCGAATCAGGAACCGATACGGTTTCATCCACGACATCGAAATTGGCAATAACATTTTTATCGGAATCCATGATGATATCGAGTGTATCGTTGATACCGCTGACATCTCCGCTCCAGGAATCGAAAACATGCAGTGGTTCCGGGATAGCGATCAAGCTGACCTGTTCCCCACTGTGATAATCATCTTTGTCAGGGATACGAACGACGCTGCCTGCATCGGCAGGAAGCACACCTGTCGACAGGTGATAGCCACCTATTGTCACCGTGAGAGGGGTGGACCAGGCGGACATGACATCAGGATGATCCGCACATCGTGCACGTGCCGATACGTGCACGATCCCCTGTTGAAGGTAGGTGTGCGACCTGCTGCCACTACCCCAATCGGATGACGTGCCATCACCCCAATCGAATTGATAATCGACCGAATGACCAAGATTGCTGACAGCACCGGTCGCATTGAAATTAATCTCCTCTCCCATTATTCCGGAAGCAGGACCGGATGGAATATCCGGAGCGCTCACGATCTCGTCGATGAGGCGGAAATGCGCCGTTATCGACTTATTGGAATCCATCTTCAGTTGAATGGTCTCATCAGCCCCTGTCGCATCACCGCTCCAGTAATCGAAATCATAGATCGGCGTTCCCCGGGCTGTTAGCGACACATTTTCATCGAAATCAAAATCATTCTTATCCGGATTTTTAAGCACAGTACCGCTGTTTGGCGGATCGATGGTAACTGAGAGAGATAATGAGCGAATGGTGATGGAAACCAGATCTGACCACTCAGATACGATGGCCCCGTGTTGAATGCACCTGGCCTGGGCGAGCACATGATAGTCACCCGGCGTCTGATAACTATGTGTCTGTGCAGCCCCACCCCAACCAGACGTCACCCCATCACCCCAGTTCAATCGATAATACAGCGAATGTCCGAAGCTACTAACCGCACCGGCACATGTAAAGGTGACTGGCTGTCCCGTATAGGCAGTCGATGGCCCGTTAGGAATAGAAGGCCTGGAGATCGTTTCGATTTCAAAATGCACGGTGACCTGTTTGGGACTGTCCATTACGATGTCTGTCGGATTTTGATTGCCACTGAGATCACCACTCCACTGTTTGAATCGAAAACTTCCATCGACCGGCGATGCGGTGAGTTCTACGGTCTCATTTGGATTGTACTCCTGTTTATTCGGATCTTGTGCGACACTGCCCGATCCTGAGGGATCAATCGTGACCGACAGCGTATACGCGGAAATGGTGACAGAAAGACCACTGGACCAGGCTGAGACGATGTCGGTATGCGTCTGACAACGGGCCTGAGCCTTTACGTTGAATGTCCCACCAGAAGAATAAATATGGCTCTGGCTTCCGGACCCCCAATTCGAGTAGTTGCCGTCCCCGAAATCGAAGCGGTACTGTATCGGATGTCCGAAGCTGCTGCTCGAGCCAGTTACGCTAAAATTCAGTGATTGTTGCACCATTCCGTTCGATGGTCCGGTTGGTTTGCCGGGCGTGCTCACGGTCTCTTTAATAAATACCGCGGTGACCGTCTTATCCCCGGTCATGTTGATCGACTGCGGATTTGCGCTACCACTCATATCACCGGTCCAGTAACTAAATCGATATCGTCCATCCGTTGCAACGGCATCGAGTTCCACCGGTTCATTATAGGAGTAACCGGTCTTATCCGGATCTCGGGTCACCTGACCGACATTAACAGGTGAGACATCGGTAGTCAGTACACAATAAGCCACACTAACCGTCTTAGAATCAGACCAGCCTGAGATTACCCCGGTGTTCACCTGGCACCGTGCTCTTGCCTTGACCAGAAATGTCCCGCTGCTGTTGTATGCATAAGACGCGGTACCGGAGCTGCTCCACGATGATTGAACGCCATTCCCGAAATCGAATTGATACTCGACCGGGTGTGAATAGTTACAGACGGAGCCGGAGGTGCTGAAGTTTAATGATTGGCTTACATAACCACTCGCAGGCCCTGTGGGTACAGCCGGCACGCTCACGACTTCCACTCCGCCGGACAGGTATACTGTTCCTGCATTGTCGCCTTCGCTGACTGTCAGTTCTACCTCAACGGATCCCGTCTCCCCGGAATTCTGATCATGAAATTCGATGCGGCAGATCTCGGAAGGACTCCAATCTGTAGGAAACGAGGCGCATTGCACTTGAAAGTATCCCGCTGCATAATAATTGCAACCAGCGGAAGATTGAGTCAAAATCTCATTTGTTCTCGTAGTAATAAAAGCTTCGAAAGTTAGACTTCCAACCGCAGGAATGCCTCCCAAAGAATTACGTACGGATCCACCCACGCTATGCATTGTACCTGCATAGATATGTTCTGTTTTTAGAACCGTATGGATCTGCACACTAATCAAAGATATGATAAAAATCCTGCACATTAATTTCATTATCAAATCCTTCACCTAGTTAACGTCTACTTCAGCAATATTGTCTTCTTTACAACATGTCGATCTCCTGATTCCAACACGACATAATATATGCCACTGGAGACCAGATCGTGTTCCAGATTACGAGAATCCCAGATCAATTGATGAGATCCGGCATCGAAGTGTTGATCCGTTAACGTGGTTATACATTGCCCTATCTGGTTGAATATCTTGATCACTACGTGCGCCGGTTCAGGCAGATTGAAATGTACGGTCGTCTGTGCGTTGTAAGGATTCGGATAGCAGTCCAAAACCTGTCGCTGGACGCCATGTACCGGATCTGTCCTTCGATAAATCAGGTTTGCTTCAGTCGCCACTGTCTCATCTAATATCGCTTCATACCTCATCATCATTTCGGAACTCAATTTACGGTTGATCTCGACGATAATCTTCTCGCCGACCGACCATTTCCCTTCGAAATTGGCACATTGGATCCAGAAATATCCGCTTCCGTCGAGTCCGCAGCCTGTATGTCGTTCGGTCAAGACATCATCTGACTTTCCCATCGGATAAGCCCGGAGCGTGAGTGTACTTAACTCATCGACCTCGGTCACCGGGAATTTTCCATAGATCAGATGCGGTACCGTGCGCTGACTCCCGGTTCTGTTCGCAGCGACTGTCATCGCATCCCTTTGTTTCAGCAGGAAAGTAACATCGCCGGGCCATGTGGCATCAGCACTGATGTTGACATAATACGGATAACCGACTCGCACCTCGAAATTAGACGGCGGCAGCCAATCGACATACTGATCATAGCCCTGAGTTGCCGCATTCCAGTACGCCACCGAATTACAGTTGGGGATGTCGGCCAACAGTTGCGCTGCAGATTGGATATGGGATTTCGTTAACGGCAGCATGATCTCGTTGAAATCGGTTGTGCTCGTGGTGATAAGATTGAAACTGGGGTTGGCATATTCACCGACGATGGAGAACGTGCCATTCTGACTCACATTAATATAATACGGGTATCCTGCCTGGACGGGAAAATCTGACGGAGGCAGCCAATCCACGTACTGGTCAAATCCCTGGCTCTGTGCATCCCAGTAAGCGACTGAATTGCAATTAGGAACGATGGCCATCAACTCCGATGCTTTTGTTACATTGCTAACGACAAACGGCAGGGCGATCTCGTTGAAGTCGGTCGTTGGCGTGGTGACCAGGCGATAATCGAATTCACCTACCCGGTTCGACACATCAGATTCCCCAATCGTGTTTTCGGCAGTGATGTAGTAAAAATAATTCACATCCGGATTACCGAGGCTATTCGGATCCTCGTAAAACGGATCCGATGTCGTCGCATGAACCTGATCTGATGTAAAGAAAGGCGTCGTTCCTCTAAACACATGGTAATGATCGGCATTTCCTATCGCACCCCATTCGAGCTGCAACGATGTCGCCGTCTTCTTCATCACGGACAGGTCACTGATAGCCATTGGAATCGTACCGCTCACACTCATGTCGATTCCTACATCTTTAGCCCCTCCGTTTGAGCTGATATGAATCGTACCGGCGTAGTCTCCGACGGTCAGACCATGACGATCGACCGTCACGGTCAGTTCGACTTCCTGATTTTCCTGCAGGCTGCCGGATGCAGGCGTAACTGAGGAAATCCATTCGCTTTCAGGCTCCTCTGCCGCGGTCCAGGACATCGTGGCATTACCACTATTTTTGATATAAATAGAAAGAGTTGTCATATCCGTCCCGAAATCCAGGTGATCCGGATTAACGGAAAGCTCGGGTTCAGGGGCAGGTGGTCCATCACTCACGAACACCAGGATCTTACCGCCCCAGTAATATGCTTCGCTATTATAGGTCTCTGACGCCACGATATCGTTCCATCCGTCGCCGTTCACATCGCCGGGAGTGGCTACGGAAAAACCTGCGTAATCGCCGGCATGCTCACCGGCGAAATGGTCTCCGACGCCGGACAATGAGGTATTACGGTACCATCCGCCTGGTTTCCCTTTAATCAAATAGATCTCTCCGGAATCATAACCATTAGAATCGTTATACCAGGCGCCGATCAGGAAATCATCGTATCCGTCTCTGTTTACATCGCCGGCATCCTGAACGTCCCACCCGGCCTGGTCATTGGCGCCTTCGCCGATGAAAGAGGCATCGGCATTGGCAAAATTAGAAGGCCAACCGCTGCTTCTTCCGAAAATCACATAGACCTTGCCACGATCCTGTCCGTCATGATCATGCATCGGAGCCGCAACGAGCAAATCATCGATACCGTTACCATTCACATCACCGGCTCTGGAAACCCGCCATCCCGCCCAGTCCCCATACTGTTCACTCGAAATGATGACATTCGCGTTATTCGCATGGCAATTAAAGCCCCAGTCCACCGATTTTCTACCGAAAAAGATATAGACTTTCCCCTTTCCCCGTTCGCCGATGGCAAAATCGACCACACCATCACCATTGACATCACCGATTCCGTCGACGGAATAACCGAAGAGGCCATTGGTCGAGGTACTATAAAAAGAAGCGGCTGCATTTCTTAAATTGATGCCGCGGTACCAACCAGAGGCTTTACCCAGGATCAGGTATACCTTCCCCGCATCAATTGCCCCATAATCATTATAAGGCGCACTCGTAATAATATCATCAAATCCGTCCTGATTGATATCGCCGATGAACGCTGCTGATAATCCAGCCAGATCGTGCCGATTTTCTCCATCAAACGAAACATTCGCGCTGGTAGGGGCGATGAAGTTGAATCCATAATCAGGATTTGATTTACCAAAGATCACGTACAAATGGCCGGGATTTTCCTCGACTGTATCATCCCCGGCCGGAGCACCAATTAATATATCATCGTAACCATCCCCATTCAAATCGCCCGCGCCACCCACACAATAGCCGACTGCATCGTAGGCTTGACTCCCCTGAAATCGGGCATTTGCCGAGTTTAGCGAGACGCGTAATTTCCAGTCGGCAGCAGGACGACCCAAAATTAAATAGGCGGCACCGGCATTGTGCCCTCTTTTGCTATTGTGAAAGGTACCGATGAGGAAATCATCGTACCCGTCCCGATTCACGTCGCCTGCACTATGGATATGATAACCGACTCTCTCATACGACTCTGTTCCCAAAAATGAAGCCCTGGGGACAAGCGTGACCTGAGCCAGGGAATTCACGGCAAACGACAGGCTAATCAATAGCCCGATTATTAAGTTTCTCAAACTCATCAACTTCTCCGGAAACAGATCACATTCCTTTCGCAGAATATGCTGCAAAGGCAAGTGGAATGTTTTACCAAATGCTTGTTTCTTAGTAATAAAAAGTACCATCATGGTCAGATATATGCAGAAAACTATTTCAATTTGCGGTAGGAGTAATGAAAGCAATAGATGTAGCAGGGATGTATCAAAAAGCAGAGGCCTAAAAACGGTCATCAGCCGTTTGATACATCCCTTAACTTAATCTCTTTAGTCGTAAACCAGTTTACCACCATGCTGACCGATGATGGACACGATGGGAAGATACAGGAAAATTATAACCGGAACAACTAATTGCAAACCCTGCGGCTGTTTTAGAATAAGAGGATTATTGACCATCATGATCAGCGCGATGATAGTCAACACGAAAAGCAAGAATGTGAGATAAATTTTCCGCTTGATATATGGGTTTGATTTTCCCAGATAATTGATTCGCCACGAAAGCCAACCACTCGCGATAGCGAACGGGATGGATAGAATGCCCAGGACATGCAAGTAAAGCGCAGAATCGAGCATAGGCTCGAGCGGGCTAACGAGATAATACCACGCCAGAAACAGAGCAGCAGCAATAAAAAAAGCCATAGGAAAATGAACGATCATGGGGTGAGGGTGCCGCTTCAAAAAAGGATATGAATTAACCAACTTATTCAACCATGCCGGAAGCGGATAGACATCGGCTTTCATCTCATCAACGAAAGTGCCAATCTGTTTGAACTTCTCCAGCACCTCCTTTCCATGAGGAGCGGCCTCTAAGCTTGCACTGAGATCCTGGCCTGAATGATGTCGATTCATATGAACGCCATTTCGCCACAGTTTACTCTCGCTGAGATCGTACACTTTTCCGTCTACGACGACGTAGGTCGGTTTTCCGTCCTTACCATTGTTCTCTTCCAATTTTTTCTTATCGAGTTCCAAGTTTCCACCTCCTAAACGAGTTTCTAGTTTTTTGTCCCTATGCATAGCGTGACTATTTGAAACATTATTTTTTTTATTTGTATTTTGGAAAATCCGAGCTCTGATAATTTCTCTTTTAATTCATTCGCCTTATAAAAATTTTTGATGGATGGCATCAGGTAAAGATACGCTTCCGGATCGCTGGCCAGCCATTTCCCGAGACGAGGGACGATGTATTTAAAATGAAAGTTGAATATTTTTTTATAGAACCAATGATCAGGTTGAGTCATGTCAAGAATTACGATTTTACCTCCTCGACGAAGTACACGTTTGATCTCGTCGAACACCTGAGACAGGTCGGCCATGTTTCTCAGGGAAAACGCGGCGAACACTCCGTTAAAGCATTCAGCACTGAAGGGCAGGAACCGCCCATCACCGGCCATCCATCTGCTACACTCACTCACCGCTTCAAATTTATGGCGACCGTAGGCGATCAATTCGGGACAGATGTCGAACGAAACGACGTAATATCCCGGATCATGCTCTAATAATATCCTGCTCACATCGCCCGAACCAGCACCCAGATCGAGTACTGTACTTCCCGCAGGCAATCCTGCTTTTCTTACAGCCACCCGCCGCCATCTCAGATCCATTCCGAGCGACATAATTCGATTCATCAAATCGTAACGCGGCGCAATCCGCGCAAACATTTCCCTGACAAACGGTGTCTTACCGGGCGATCTCACAATCTCATCGTATTGTAAAAATTGGTTAGAAATAAAGTCATCCCCTTCTTTGTATGGTTTCTCAAATATGACATTCTAAAATGATCTGTATATGATATATAAATAAACTTCATCGAAAAATGCAAGCGGAATATTACATTTTAATTCCGATACATTGATCAAGGACGAGTCGGGAAATCATGAAGCGGTTGAGTAAATTTCGCGGTGAATAGCATGTAGGTAATGGAAGGAAGATTCGAATGGATCAACGATCTGCCTGCAGAAACCTGCTCACTGCTCCGCGGATGGTCTATTAACCCAATCCGTCCCTGCTACATTTATGGGAAGCACACCAAAAAATATAATCAATGCAACTGGCAGGTAGAGGACGATCAGTGTGACCAACGGAATCCATAACGGACCGGGGGTACCGTTGTTCACGATGCCCTGAATCATATAGGCGATGATCGATAGTATTCCAACGATGTTGTGAATTTTTATCGTATACATATTTGCAGGTGCTAATCGGACCGGATCAGCATAATGATGGATCAGGATGTGCCTTGCCTTATAAAACCAGGGAACCGTAACCAGGGTGATGTATAACCAGAAACTCGTGAGTCGAAGCAGCGGGCCGATGAGGATAACGAGGTAGGCGGCTGCCATCGCAATGGTGTACAGTTTAACCGCTGTTGTGGTCCCGAACTTCACCACCAGCGTTCCTTTACCTCCAGCACGATCCATATGAACGTCAGGAATTTCATTGATCGTTATCATCGCAAACATCATGAAGCCGAGAGGAAGGACGGCCAGCACCATCTCCCAACTTAAAGCCTTTGCCATCACAAAGTACGATCCGAGACCGATAATGATCGAAAAATTGACGAGCTGAGAGACTTCTCCGAAACCATGGTATCCGTATCGGATGGGTGGTGCGGTATAAAAGTACGCGCTAAGAACACCGACGCTGCCGAAGATCAATATCTCCCACCCTCTGAAGTAGGCCAAAAAGAGACCGATAACGATGGTAATCATATAGCCGACCATCGATACACGATACATCTGTCCCGGCGTTATCAGGCCGGTGGTTAGTGTACTGCTTCCGCCAGAGTACGGATTTTTTTCTCGATCTTTTGCCTGATCCACCGAATGGATGAAGTCGTAATAGTCATCCGTCATATTCAAAGAAATATGATTTATCGTCACTCCGATCACCGTCAGAAGAAAGTACAACCCGTGAAATTCAGCCGTGAGCGACCACGCGACTACACCCCCCAGGATAGCCGGGAGAAAGCTTGGCGGCACGAAATGAAATCGGAATGCCTGCCACCATTTCATAATATTAAATTTCGATTGATTACGCCTCAGATGCGATTACCTCCGTTTAAAGAACCAGAATCCAGTCGATGCGTCGTTTATCAATTTGCAATTAAATAGCGCAAGAGAGCAGCAGTCTATTTTGTCCCGGCTTCTGGGGTTGCGGCGTTGTCAACTTTCGTCATCGGGACTGATGCTTATCTCCGCTCTGTGATCATACACTCTGTGATCAGACACATCGGACGCTAAAATTTTCCATCCATACGAAATTCGGGAATATCGAACCAGAATCCTGTCTGATTGATGTAATCCAGTTCCGCTTGAATAATATTATAGTGCGCTTTTTCCCAATCGGCCAGTCGCAACAGATACTCTTTTCCCGCTTCATTATCGAGGATGCTGGCGTTTTCAAGATAATAGTTCATCGCTTTCTTCTCAAAATCGAGAGCGATATGCAGCGCTTCGATCTCGGCGACACCTGAACTACCGCGAATTCGTTCCTGTTTCGGTGTAATTTTGGGCGCTAATTTTTCGAGAGTAGTTTCTGGTATCTCGATCATTTGCCAATCATCATTGTTGAGATTGTTCATGTACTGTTTTTCCAGGATATCCTGGTGCTCGTATTCATCGAGCGCAAGCTGAATAAACATATTTTTACCGGTTATATCATTGGTATTTCGTGCAAACCTCAGATATTTCAGCAATCCGTTCTTTTCGAGTTTGATCGCTTCACTAAGAATCGCTCGAATTTTATTGGTAGATTGATCCATAGACTTTAGTCCTGTCATTGTTAAATGTTCAATACACAATTTACATCGAAAACATCATCTGTTCATAGATTGGAGCCGTATTAAAAACAGTCCCGGGATTCAACAAGTTATCGGGATCGAACAATGTTTTGATCATTTCCATGTACTTAAAGGCCTTGCCCAGTTCCTCTTTCAGATAGATTGAACAGGAACGTCCGGCATTATGTGCTCCCACCAGAGTCCCTTTATATTTTTTTAAGATCTCAAAGGTTCCGGATGAGACGATGGCAATTTTTTGATTCAGATTGCTATCCATTCGATTGAAATAAGGGTGCGCATGGACACTACCGAATCCCAGATGTCCAAAAAACGAGATGTCCTGTCCTAAATGCTTCATGAGGATTGATATTTCTCTATGGACTTTACTGAAATCTTTCAAATGAATGGCAATATCATCGATAATAGAAGGCATAAACAGATTATTTTCCCGGGCAAATTTCCACAGCGAGGGTAATAACTGCTTCCTCTCATTTCGGAGGATCGCCTCGTTCTTATCTCCGGCATGGATCTCCCAAATTTTCAACAGATCATAGTTCTTCAACAGTTCTCTGCCGTAATCCACCTGCTGCTGGGAATTATCGAATTCAACGATGAGCGTTCCTGAATGCGCCGAATCAGACATATTTAAAAGTTTGCCTTTCACATGCTTTGAACAAGACGCATCCGTAAATTCAAGTGCTGATGGATTCAGCTTTTTAAGCTCATCAGCAGCCTCGATGAGATGATCAAAATTTTTAAAATGTGCGACGAAGGTCGCTTTTGCAGTTTGCCTGGATATCAGCCGCAACCGGATCTCTGTGATAATACCCAGTGTCCCCACACTGCCGACCAGCAGATGGGTTACGATCTGAGCGGGATCTAAGTAACGCGATAGTGCCTTAAGATTATAGCCGCCCGCGATGTACGGTCTGTTTTGAATAATCTCGAGGCTTGCTGAATCATCCAGAAATTTGGCGCGGATTCTTCGAATTCCTTCCTCCAGATAGGAGGGCAAAGTCTCATCTGTATCGATGACTTCTCCGTTGGATGAGACGAATCGTATCGATGTGACAAACTCATCGATCGTACCGTAACGCGCGGTTCCTGGTCCCGTTGATCTCGTTCCGATATTACCACCCAGAGCACATGAGGCACTACTCGAAGGGATCACCGGCAGCATCAGGCCATAGGATTCCATATCGTGCAGGAAATCGTCGAGTATCGTACCGGGTTGCACGATGGTCTTTTCACCGATCTGCAAAACACGATTAAAATATCTCTTAAAATCGAGGATGATGTCCTTTCCAATCGCTGACCCGCTGAGTCCGCTGCCCCCGGAGCGGCATGTAATATGCAGGCCGTCGTTAATTGCAGATTTTACGATTTTACAGATATCATCTTCAGACTTAGGCGCAATCACCAGACGGGGCAATATTTTGTAGGAACTTGCATCGCGACTGAATTTTTCAAGAGTCGCTTGATCCTGAAAAATATCACCCTCAATCTCAAGTCTAAGAAGGGCCATCTTAAAAATCCAATATTTTTTCAATTGGTCTGCGTTCAGGAACCTGAACGTGAGGTATTTTATTTTGTATCCAGTCCTCAGATACATAAAGCCAGCAGAAGCAGGCGCCGTAGTCCTCTATATCTGGTTTTGCATAGTCACACGGACAAACAATATCTTTGTCCTTCTCTTTGTCGCCAACGGCCATGCGACAGGGGCAAGTACGAATACCGTATCGCTCACCATTTTTTAATAATCCCTCTAACAGAGGTTTTACCGTCTCCCAATCCGGATTGAGAATCAACCCTTGCGACGGAGCATATTTTTTAAGAACTGCATAATATTTTTCAACAGACATCATAAATTAAGCACCTCCTTGACCTCATCATACTCCTCGCCAATAACGACGCTATCGCCGACAATCAGCGTAGGGAATGAGAGTCGCGGATTAAAAGGCTTTAAAAATCGATATACCGATCGTCTCTCGTCGAGTGGCAGTAAATCGACATCGACAATCTCGGCTGAAATATTGTGCATCTTTAAAAATTTTTTCATACGGATACATCGGGGACACGTACTCAGGGCCAGGAGGAGAGGGGTCCCTTGTTTCACGATCTGTTCAAACATGATACGTCCTTCAACTCGTTAATATCAATTTGTTTTAAAGAATTTGCATGACCTCGATCGCATGACCATCGGCTTTCACATTTTCGAATACATGGCGGATTACCCCTTGTTTATCAATCACGAATGTTGTCCGTAAAATCCCCATATATTTCTTGCCATACATACTCTTCTCACCCCATGCGCCATACGCTTCGGCTACCTGATGATCAGGATCGCTCAACAGGGTGAAATTCAGATTTTGTTTTTCCACGAAATTTTTATGCGACTTCACGCTGTCGGGACTGACGCCCAGGACGACCGCGTTGTTATTTTTAATGTCGAGGTGGTTGTCACGAAATGAACACGCTTCCTTGGTGCAACCCGGTGTATTGTCTTTCGGATAAAAATACAGGATCACATCGGACTTCCCGTGATAATCGGAAAGTGATACTTCTTCACCCTGATCAGACATGAGTCTGAAGTCGGGAGCCTTATCGCCTACTTTTAACATAGATCTTCCTTTTGTTATGTTATGATCAATCAGTCATTGTTTATTTTAACCTGCGAACACTTGAAATGTTCAACGTAACTACATAAATTCAGATTTCAGACTTTCAGAGATGAGAGCTCCTAACTCTTGTTTCACCAATGGTTTCTCTTTTAATGGGACTAATTCGTCAGCATAGGTCGGTTTACCCTCTTCTTTATAAAAGATACCGATAGGAATGCGATCGCCCCATTCCAACGATTTTTTAAAGGCCAGTTCTCGGTTGGTGATATCGTAGTCCTCTTCATCCTGAAGTTTATAGATCCGCTGCTGATAGAATTGATAGGTATTGACTTTATTGAAACTGACACACGGTTGGAAAACATCGACGAGACTATAGCCCCGATGATCCAGAGCTTGTTCGATCAGCCACACCAGATGGTCGATATCGCCGGCGAAGCCTCTGGAGACGAACGTCGCACCCTGACCGAGTGCCAATGAAATCGGTTTAACGCTCTCCTCGATCGATCCTCTTTGCGATGTTTTGGATACAAAGCCCTTCTCGCTGGTTGGTGAATATTGGCCCTTTGTCAGACCATAGACTTTATTATCCTGGTAGATATCAACCACATCGATATTTCGTCGAATCGCGTGGATAAAATGATTTCCACCCATACTGAATCCATCGCCGTCGCCATGGGTGAGGATTATTTTCAGATCATGATTTGCCAGATAAGCGCCCGTAGCTGCTGGAAGCGGGCGACCGTGCAGTGTCATCAGGCCGTTTGCTCTGGTATAATCGGGCAATTTGCTACCGCAGCCGATACCGGAGACGATCAGGATTTCATGAGGTTTAATGTTTCGATTGACCAGGGCATTTTTCAGGGCGTTCCATATTCCGAAATTACCACAGCCAGGACACCAGGTCGGTTTATTCGGCGAAAGATAATCTTTTAACTCAGCCATCAGATCACCTCCTTCAGATGAGATAATATAAATTCGGGTGAAATCGGTCGGCCGTCATACTTTAAAATCTTCTTACTGATCAGCACTCCGGTCATCATACGAATCAATAGTGCTAATTGCGATGTATAGTTTCCCTCCACGGCGATGAGATTTTTCGATCGTTCGAGTAGTGGTGCCGTCTTTTCAACGGGGAATGGCCACAAATCGATAAATTGCAAACCGTTGGCCCTGATTTTACCCTCGTTGTTCAAGCGATTGACAGCCTCGCGAACTGCACAGACGGTTCCGCCCCAACACACGAAGGTGACATCTGCACTCTCGGGACCGATCAATTCCGGTCCCGCCATGTCGCTTAAGGCGGTCTGCAGTTTTCTCATTCGCTTATCATGCATTCGGGTGCGAATCTCGGCGTCCTCTGTCAGGTTGCCAAACTCCGTATGCTCATTGCTGGTCGATAAATAAACGGCATTGGGATGCCCTGGCAGAGCGCGCGGCGATATGCCGGATTCGCTGAACGCATAACGTTTATAGGGCTCGGTTAATCCGTCCAAATCGTCGTTCGTGAGCAAGTCACCACGATCAATTTTAACTTGCTTAAAATCGATCTCATCGCTCTCCAGCGTCCGATTCGATTTAGTGAGGAACGCTTCGGTCATAATAATGACAGGGACTTGATATTTCTCGGCGAGATTCATGGCTCGCGCACCAATTTCGTAACATTGCTTCACATCACCAGGGGCGAGAACGATGCGAGGAAATTCTGCCTGATGTGCATGGATAGCAAACAGGAGGTCAGCCTGTTCGCTGCGCGTCGCTAAGCCAGTAGCCGGGCCAGGACGCTGGGCGATAACGATCACGACGGGATCTTCGACCATCGCAGCGAGTCCCAGTCCCTCCACCATGAGTGAGAATCCTCCTCCGGATGTGGGCACGAGTGCACGGGCTCCGACATGAGCGGCTCCGATGGCCATGAGAATGGCTGCGATTTCATCTTCGGTTTGTTTGGCGATCAGCCCATATTGATCACCGTGGCTGTTTAACCATTCGAAAATGGAGGAACCAGGGGTCATTGGGTAAGCGGAAACGAAATTACAACCGGCGACTAATGCGCCAAGACTCAAGGCCTGATTTCCGTTCATGATCATTCTCTGCCTCTCGCCTGTTGCGTTCAGGCGACCCGGGAAGACATGCCCGTAATTTTCGACGACATAGTCGTACGCCTTTTGAGCCACTTTACGGTTTGATTCGACGACCTTCGCACCCTTCTTTTTAAAATTAGTTTCTATCACAGAGTAGATATATTGAATATCGAGGTGGGTTAAACCAGCGAGAGCAGCCAGCGCTGCTGTATTCGACATGATTTTGCTTCCATGCTCCTCTGCGATCTTGTTTATCGGAACGGAGATGAGTGAAATGCCCAGATCGCTTATTTTGACCTCATCGATTCCGAGTTCTGAGTCACAAATCACCGCTCCTCCCTTCTCCAGCTTAGCTGCATGAAGTTCAACGGATTCGGCGGTTAGAGCCACTAAAAGATGCACCGTTTCGTCCCAACTTATAATCGGTTTTTCCGAAGTCTTTATGATATAATAATTATGTCCTCCTCGTATTCTCGACCTGTTCTCCTGAACGCTGAATACATGCAGGCCAGCTCTCGTCAAAGCCCTGCAAAAACCGGTACCACTCGATTCGACACCCTGCCCCGCATCACCACCGATGATCAGCGTCAATTCGTTGTTATGCATCGCTATCTCCCTATTTAACATGAAAAGTGAGTGATGCCAGTTCTGCAACCGCGGCACCACTCACTCAACGTAATCATTTGATTATCAAGCCAGATAGATCCAGGCAACGCTAATCGGTCTCTTCGAAATCGCTTTTTTCAGCTCCGCATAAAGGGCATACCCAATCATCCGGCAAATCAGCAAAGGCAGTACCCGGCTCTACGTCATTATCCGGATCACCCTGCTCGGGATCGTAAATGTAGCCACATACGATACAAACATACTTTTGCATAAATTACTCCTGTTGTTAGGGATAAATTAATTAATAAATGGAAATAATGCTCCTGTTATATATTAAGAGAACTGATATGCGACGAGTCCTCCCCGTGCTTACGCAGGATATTTGCCCTCAATATATTCTTTTAAGTAGTGATTTTCAACATGGTACTCTTTTAACTGCGCCTTGACGACATCGCCGATGGAAATAATTCCGGTCAATTTTTTATTCTCGACGATCGGTAAATGTCTGATATGATTGTTCGTCATGATCGCTTCGACATAGGTCAGCTCAGCATCAGGAGTTCCGACGATAATATCTTTCGTCATAATACTTTCGACTTTCATCTCCCTGATCTTATCACATGAGTATAGTACCGCCATCAGCGCATCTCTCGCACCGATAATACCGACTATGTCTTCTTTACTGTCGAGCACTAATAAAGAACCAACCCTGTTTTCGGCAAATGTTTTCAACGCATCATAAACCGTTTTGCTCTGATTGATCGTTACAACATTGCTACCTTTTGTTGTCAGAACATCTTTAACCTTCATACGTTATTACTCCTTCTTGAGTTATCGGGTTTATCTTTGTAGTAATTAATTTATCTTAGTTATTTTTAACCACGCTATTGTTCACTTTTTTAAAATATAGCTTCCTCAATAATGAATCATCATCAATTCCTGGATTCGACATCATCACAGTCGATCGGGACATCCCTTTTACGGCCATTTTACTGTATTCAGAGTAAAATTGACCTCGAGAGGATTCCTGGTCCGATCGGCCAAAGAACGCTGCTTATCCTTTTCATTAAGCTCGTTGACATCGCCCTCATATCCGACGGCAACGACGATGTATATATCATATATATCAGGGATCTCCAATCCTTGTCTTAGCTCGGACACGGAATAGCCCGCCATCGGACGCGCTACCAGATTCAATTCCGTTGCCTGCAGTAGCAGTAACTGTGTCGCCATACCCAGATCGAAGAGGTAGTAATCCCGTCCATCCTTTATCTGACAGTCGAATTCTCTTCGCGAATAGCCAATGACAAGGAGCGGGGCTTTCAATGCCCATGAATTTCCGGGAGTCAACGCTTTACGCGCTTTTTCAAGCAAGTCATTATCAGTCAGGAATATATATCGCCACGGTTGATTATTAAAACATGAGGCTGAGAGCTGGATAGCGTTCATTAATCGGGAAATGATCTCTTCATTAAGTGGTTGCGAAGAAAATGCCCGCGATGCTTTTCTGGCTTTTAACAATGAGATAAGATCCTTATTCATTCCAATAACACCTTTTCTTACGGGATTTGTTACATCTTCATGTCGGACAGGCCTGGCTATCTGATCTCTACCAGAATAATTGGTATCATGGTTATTAATGAACAGTCCTGTAACAACGTATAATATAAAAAAAATCATATAAAATCAAGCTATTTTTGTTTCGCTCATCCGGAAACTCGACTGTACTCAGTGTTCACCTGTTTATTTCTTCTTGACCAATCGGAATGGTCGTTGGGGTCTGAAATAGCCGGCGTACGTCGACCTTACGTCTTCGATGGTGATAAAGGCTTCTGGTTCGAATATCTTGATGATATTGAGTACATGATTAACATCTTTTCTCTTGACGACTGTATAGATGATATGGACCGTTCCCTTCGCGCCTTTGGCTTCCACGGTGGTGACTGCATATCCTTCATCCAGAAGAATCATGGATAACGAATGCAGGGTATTCGATGTAATGATACGGATCTCTTGCAGACCGATTGCTATCTTTTTCTCCAGTAATATGCCCACGAAGTTACCAAAAGCGAAGCCTCCCCCGTAGGCAAGGTAACTCACGATATTGTTCAGGTTTTGCATCACCTGGCTGATCGCCAACAGCCAGATAGTCACCTCGAAAAATCCGAGCAGAGGGGCTAATATTTTATTACCGCGCGACAGTAATATAATTCTGATCGTACCGATCGTTACATCGCATACACGTGCTAAAAATATTAAAAAAGGAATCAGTAGAAATTCAACCATCATCAACTCCTATAGAATATTCATTAGAAAAGGAATAAACCTCGATTCGAACTTGCAGAACCTTCTCGTCTACGAATCGATCCATTCGGCTTCGCGGTTATATCCTCTTCATTTCATCTTGATTCTGTATTACTTTGCTCTCAGGCCTATCATGCTGATCTGCTTATGCGGACAAATTAAATCCGATAAAGATCAGCCGTCGAAGTTTCTAAGCGATGGCCTTCGACCTTATCCACCATCCCGACATGGAATACGGCACAGTAAATTTCACTTTGTTTTATGTAAAATAGGAATTATTAAATTAATATCAATAAAAATTTTGCAATTTCTTATATTTTTAATTGATTTAATCCTCATTATTTTATATTATAAACAAATTTAACCTATTACATACGAGGTGATTCATGAAATATTTCGATTTCCGCAGCGATACGGTGACCGTGCCTTCGATCGAAATGCGCAAAGCCATGGCTGACGCCGAAGTCGGCGATGATGTGTTCGGCGATGATCCGACCATGAATGCTCTTCAGGAGCGAGTCGCAAAGATGACGGGTAAAGAAGCAGCACTCTTCGTCGCCTCAGGCACAATGGCCAACGTATGCGCCATAATGGCTCACACACGACCAGGTGATGAAGTAATCGTAGAACGAGAGGGACATACCTTTGTCTACGAAGTCGCCGCACCAGCGGTGCTTGGCGGTATTCAATTGAATCCGTTACCTGGTGATCATGGTATTCTTGAAGTCGGCCAGATTGAACAGGCTATACGACCCGATGATGTGCATCAGCCTCCTACGCGACTCATTGTCCTCGAAAATACCCATAATCGTGGTGGCGGTAAAATCTATCCTTTCGATAATATTCAGGCGATCGCTGAGTTTGCCCGCGGAAAAAACATAAATATGCACCTGGATGGAGCGCGATTGTTCAACGCCTCGGTAGCAACAGGCATCCCCATCAAAGATTACGCATCGCAATTCGATTCCATCATGTTCTGCTTTTCAAAAGGCCTGGGCGCACCCATCGGTTCCATTATCGCCGGATCAAGGGAATTCATCAGACGAGCGCATCGGATCCGAAAGATGTTGGGCGGCGGCATGCGGCAGGTTGGTATCCTGGCAGCAGCAGCCAATTATTCATTGGATCATAATATCGAACGTCTGGCAGACGATCATGTAAACGCTAAACGATTAGCATTCGGACTGGCTCAAATCAAGGGTTTTACTATCGATCCGAACACGGTCGACACAAACATCGTCGTGATCGACGTGAGCGCATCGCAGTACTCAGTCAGTGAAATCGTAAGCAAGTTTAAAGAACAGAATGTTCTGGTGGTGCCCTTCGGTCGCACATTTATCCGAGCCGTCACTCATTTAAACGTCTCCACAGATGATGTCGACCAAACCATCCGCATCGCACGCCAAATATTCGGATAGTCGGACTCACGTTATCGGCGTCTTAAAGACGATGAGCGCAATCGGGGATCAAGAAAAAATCGATCCGATCCAGTGCGATCCGGATCAAATGGTTAATCGGTATCGAGCGAACTAATCGAATGTCTGCACCCTGATATTACCTTATAACTTACCAGAGAACGATATTCAGGAAAAGGCTCACTCATTGGAAACGACCTGGCGCTCCGTGTCAGGCTGTGTCGGGTCGTATCGTTTATTTGAAAAGCAAAACAAACTGATCGGTCGTCCCCCTGTATTTATAAATGCATGAGGAATTCCGGCTTCGATCTCGATCAGGTAAGCGCCTTGATCAATGAAATCTCGTTGCAGAATCTCCTGCTCATTCGGAAGTTTCCATGAAAGCCTCCAGCCAGATGAGCAGGTCAGTATAACACTCTCTCTGCCGGTTCGATGGACATGGTTTCCACGCACTGCATCCGGATTAACGCTGACGTAGTGCATCTCCTCTATGTTTCCGATGAAATTCAACATTTCCCGGGGAATGAAGTACTTGTCACCACGATTGTCGAACTTATTTTCTAATTTTGTCACTCGAATCATCTGCAAATCCTCTCAAATCTAATTGATGCATTATCCATGTCTTCCAGGAGGACTGGGGTTTAGTGTGCATGGGATCTTTTTATTTGCATTTTAATCAAATTTTCCGTTTATTGTTCCATCGTTTGGCTAAAAATGAGAAGTAATTATTCAGATAAATCATACATCAGGAACAGAACAATGAAACGATACGCACAGACGCTGCAAGTGAGATCTTATGAACTGGATGCTCAGGGCCATGTGAATTACGCTGTATATCTGAATTATTGCGAATACTCACGCGTGACTACAATGGATCAGTTGGGGATTCCCTTCCAGCAGTTCTTCAATCGCGGCGTTTACATCGTGATTGCAGAGGCAAGGATAAAATATATATTACCGGCATTCCTGGGCGATGAGCTTGAGATCACACTGGAAGGAATCAAGGAAGGCAGGACCAGCATCGTTTTCCGACAGGAGATCTACAACAAGAAGAACGGCAGAAAGATATTCGAAGCGGAGATGGTAGCCGTCTTTATCAACGAAAAAGGAAGACCGATTCCATTAGATCCAAAATTTCGCGATGCTTTTTTTGAATGATAGACTGTTGCAGAGCGGTGTTGTGAGATCACTTCGCTTTTTTAGGATAGTCGAAGAACGCCAGCTTACCGCAACCTTCCTCAATGTGCTTCCACGACGCTACATTCAAATCGATGCACACAACGCCGCAAGTCGGAATCGTCTCAGAAAATGCACACAGTCTTGATGCTAACGTCGTAAAGTCGGGATTATGTCCGAACAGCATAATCTCATTAAATTCGTCATCCGTGTGAGTGAGCGTATTCATAATTTCATTCCAGCCAGAACCGTACAAAGAGCGCTCCGTAGCTATTTTTCGAACGGGGTAGCCGATCTGTTCGGCAATCATTTGTGCCGTCGTCATTGCCCGGACGGCGGGACTCGATATCAACAGATCCGGTTTGATCTGCAAACTACGGAGACGCTGACCCATCATCGGCGCATCTCGTTCACCTCTTTTTTTCAAGGGTCTGTCGATATCTTCCAGGTCGGGATTTTGCCAACTCGACTTTGCGTGCCGCACCAGTATTAATCGTTTCATTGCCTGCCTTTAATGCTTGATAAAGTATTAATAGTTATTTGAAATGAGGCGGTAGTCTCCGAAACCGTATTCATCATAAAAGACGAATCGTTCTTTGATCTCTTCATAGTACCAGATTTCATACGCACCGAAACTGGTCGCGAAAGGATCGGATTTTTCAATCGAATCCGGTGGACCGTAAATGATGAAAATCCTCCCTTTATCGCTTCGCCATCCATCCCGCTTCGGAGTATCAAATTGATTGTTAGCAATCCGGACGCGTTTGTAATATTCATCGAACAATTGATTCTCCGGTGTTCCGGGCGTGGGATCTCTTAGTTCCCAGAATTTGCGGAAGACCTGCTCCAATTCCCCTTCTTCTGCATTCATCAAGTCCCGCCATTCATCACCACGCGCCACGTATTCGAGCTGCTCGACCATCTCGCCCAGCGATCCCGTGTCGATAATGTCCCCGCTTATCGATGTCTGCAGGAAGAATACTCTCTTACTGACTTGTTTCTCTAAATTTCCCGATTTTGCTGTCACAACGATTTCGTTAAGGCCAATCGCCATATTCTCTTTCAGCAACTCCAGCATAACCACCGTTGACCTTGACGCGGACTTGAAGTCATTACGAAATGCGAATCGCCGGTTCTCATTATTCCTCTGCAATAAGGCTTCTATACTATAGGAAGGCATGTTGTCAGGTTTTACCAGCTCAAGGTAAAGATAGATCGTATCCTGAATAGGAATTCGCTGTGGTGATAAAATATTATCGGCCGTCAACGTATCGAGATTCGGTGTATCTAACAGTACGATATCGCTTAAATAAATGTCCTTTGATGTCAGCGGACGGATCCTTTTTTTAATAGACCGGATCATGCTTTTTTCTGAATTGAAATCAAATACACGGATCTCAAATTCGTAATCACCCGGATTGATCATATAGGTAAATTGGTGTAAGTGCTGGATGTCAGGATCAATCGTCTCTCGATAAGTGCTGACCGCTCTAACAAACGTCGAATCTTTAGTGAGAATGGCCAAATTTTCATCTTTCTTTGAAATAGATAGATTGATCTGATACCGTGCCTGAAACACAGAATCTTTCATTACATGTTGAATCTGATCATTTCGCAGCCAAACGAAAACATCTGCTTTCATTTTAGAGCTCGTCAAATTCGGAAAAACAGCGATGTCATAATTAAAATTTGCCATCTCTCTGGAGTTACGGCCGAATTCCTGTGCTGCAAGATCGGACATCAGAATGATGGCGAACGCCATATATACCACCAGTTTATTTACTATTTTATGGGACATTGTTACCCTCTTTTATCTATACACGGTTCAATATGGAATGTTAAATCATTCCGGTAACAGAATACTATCGACATATAATTTTTCAACGTATTGCCTCGCCATCTTAAAAATCGAGACCGATCGACCAGTAATAGTACGGAGAACTGACCTTATTAAAATCGGTTCTCCAGGCCGCATCGAATTTTAATACAAATAGATAGACATAAGCCCTTATACCATAACCGAATCCGGTCATGACATCGCGCACATAGCGCTCACCATTCTCATCGCGATCCGTAAATTTCCATTTGCTTTCATCCGTCCACGCTGAACCCGCATCGATGAAACCGAGTCCCTGAATATTACTGAATCCTAACTCGAGCGGGAATTTAGTGATCAGATACTGGATGAACGGGAATCGGACTTCGAGGTTAAAAAGAGCCGCACGGGTGCCCACCATTTGATATAAATTTGCTGCTCTCAATGGGGTAACCCAATTCGACAGAAAATACTCAGGAATCGAAATAACATCAATTTTATCGTTAAACCGATAATTGAGCCAGTTATCGACCCCGCCCATGATGAAAAGCGTCGGATTTTTACCGAAGCTGGCACCGCTGGTTAAGCGAAACGCCAACGTGTAATCTCTTCCTAATTGATAATACCTGCGGTAATCGAAATACGACGTCATAAATTCTTTTCCGTTATTACCGACCTTGGGACTCGCATTAACTCCGATGTAGAATCGATTGCCGTCGGCAGGTCCGGTGAACCCCCAAATCGTGTTGTCTTTGGTGTAGGAAAGTGACGGCATCAATATCGAAAAATTATCGATCTCGAAACTCTGGAACGAGAGGAAATCCTCTTTTATATTAAAAAATTGTAAGCCAGCATCGATTCTTCTGAACCTGGAAAAGGGGTACGATGTAAAAAAACCAGTCCCTCTGTTGACGAATCGTACCGTTCCGAATGTGGTAGCGTAGAAATTAACATATTGATATCCGAACAAGCCCCAATCCAATCGATTTTTCAGAAATTGATAGGACAACATGAAATCGCTATTTTCGAAATCTCGAATGATATTTGCCCCGATGACCAACTGATGGTTGCCAAGGATGTCACTGATCGATAGTTGGGTCAAACCATAAAAACCGAAAATCGGATCGTATCCCGCATTCATGCCTGCGTTATCGAGGCTAAACTGAGGCCGGTACTTGTTGGTTTTGAATTCGCCGCTGTCCTCTCTCGTCTCACTTTCAGTTAATTTGACTTGCTCTGCGCGACCCGAATAGTCATCGATGATTCCGCGACTAAAATTTTCTCCGAATATATATCTCGAGAAATCCTGATCCTTGCGCACCGTATCCTTTATCTGTTCACGGTCAACCCGCACTTCGTCCTCATTTAAGGTTGATCGATCCCGGCGGCTATTGAGAACATATTGGGTCGGCTGCGGTTCGGGCAGGGTGTCACCAACCGCTTGAAACGGATCAGGCCAGATGTAAATATTATACCCGGCATTTGAAAACGCAGTGAACGCAAGCCGATTGCTGTTGACACCATAGGAAAGCTGAGCACAGCCGCTAAGCAGATTTGTCAACGCTCTCACCTTACCCGTCGTCATGTCTCTGAAATAAATATTGGCGATCCCGGACATGTCCGAAACATACAACAGTTTGTTTCCGTCAGGCGACCATTGCGGATAATTCTCATTCATATCAGAATCAGTCAGCCGCTGCATCCGCTCGCCAGGGCGATTGATCAGATAGATGTCCGTCGTATGATAATCATGGAAAGCCATGTCGACACATTTAATGGCATCGGGTATCTCAACATCATCCTTCCGGTCCGATGCAAAGGCGATCACCTTACCGTCGGGAGACCAGACGGGCTCCATATCACTGTAGCTATCTCTCGTCAGTTGAGAAAGCTCATCTTTATCCATGTTGTAGACGTAAATATCCGAGCTGCAGTTTCGTACTCCGACAAAAACGATCTCATTCGCGACAGGTGACCAGTCAGGAGAAAAGATCCCATCCATTTTGAACTTGTAACTTTTAGTAATCTTCCTGTCATCGACATCCAATATGTTGATCGCATCCTCTCCAGCCGAGCGGGACGTAAAGGCAATATATTTTCCGTCAGGGGACCAGCTCATCCCTGGTCGCAGCCATTGTAATTCTTCCAGATCCGCTTTGCGCTGTCCTGAGATCAACTTGGTGATGTCCTTGGTATCAGTTGCCGAAATCATATAGATATCGAAATATCCCGAACGATCCGTCAGGAAAGCGACTTTATCGCCTGCAGGAGAAACGGCGGGACTGTTGTTGACGAAGTTTTCCCATTTCAGGTTATCGGTCAGCGGCTGAGCGTAATCGAAAGGCTCTTTCCTGTTGGCTATATCCGGCCAGTATTGCTTGCGCACCCAACGTTGCCACTTCTTATTGGTCTCCTCGATCGTCTCATTGAGCGTTCTTTCCCATGCGTCTTCGAAGCTTCGAGATGTTCTCATCCGCTGTAACTGTTCGGTTAGCTTTTGAGGGCCATAAATCTCTTCAATATATTTCAACAGGGATTGACCACCCTTGTATACAAGAAAACCAGATAAATATTGTAACGGAGGCAGATAGCCTCGAACCGAAGCGTCCCGAACATACATATCCGACTCCGTGTCCCATCCGATGGAGGTGTACTCTGCCAATCCTTCGATAAACCATAACGGCGGCGTCATCCTCGAGATCCCCTTGATGATGGATCCAGGACCTGCACCATAAAGGAATTGCAACATCACCGCATGCGTCAGTTCGTGATGAATAACGTGACGAAACTGCTCATACGATCCATCAAACGGGATTACAATTCTGTTCTTAAAAAATTCGGTAAAACCGCCGACAGACTCCCCCACAATTCCATACGACGTATTCGTCTCGGTGAAATCGTTATGCGATCTATAGATGATAAATGGGATACGATCGATCAGTTCATAGTTGAAGATCTTATTCAGCATCACAAACGATGTCTCGGCCACAACGGCTGCAAATTCAGCCAGCTTCTGACCGCCTTCGTAGTAATACAAATCGAAATGTTTCGATTGTATGTATTCCCATTCTTTCGATTCGTACTGGACTTTATTTCTTCCAAAATACTGACCGAAAAGATCCATGGTCATGCTTGAAACAAAAACTATTAATAATATGAGTACCCGTAATAATTTCATTATGATTATCCTCTGTGAATTTAATAGTAATGCCCGATTATTTGATAGAAGCACACTCAAATCCATCATCGCGTCGAAAAACATAACCTGACGCTGCGCACAACTCCTGTATTTTATGAAACAGGACATACTCTTTTCACGATTAATCCAGCATTTTGAATAGTTCTACTGTAATTTAAAAAAAAATATACTCTAAAACTATAAAAAAATTTACAATTTTGACATCGAACTCATCAAATATAGGTTTGATGCCTTGCTTTTAGGTGAAATATTTACTATTTTATACTATCAATTATTAAAAAAGTTTATCCCACGTATCTGGATCAGACTTAACTTAGTATCGACTCGAATGTGATGATAAAACGATTATTGAAATCCTGGAACCCTGCTCTTTATCAGGGGCCATCCACGAACGCAAACAGAGACTATTTCGAAGGGTGGTATTATAAACTGGTTGATCACAGGCAGATCGACAGACTGGCCGTCATTCCCGGAATTCGTTTGAGCCGAAATAAGAGCAACTCTCATTCGTTCATCCAAATTTTGGACGGCAATTCACACTCCTCGTTCAACTTTCGCTACCCTGTCTCTGATTTTAAGGTCAATCGATCAAAATTCGAGCTCCAAATCGCTGATAATTCATTCAGTCTAAATGAGATCGATTTGAATATAGATGCTGAGAGCGCTGCATTTAAGGGACGCCTGACCTTCGAGAAGTCGATACCATGGCCCCGATCCCTGCAGTCGCCTAACTCGATGGGATGGTACGCCTATATGCCTTTTATGGAGTGTTATCATAGCGTATTGAGTATGAATCATTCGGTGTACGGAACGATTTCCTGTAACGACCGCAGCATGGATTTCGCGGACGGCAAGGGTTATCTGGAGAAGGACTGGGGCAGATCGTTCCCGTCATCGTATTTATGGATACAAACAAATCATTTCGAAAATGAAAACGATGCGAGTATTTTCGTGTCGATCGCCACTATCCCCTGGCTTAGCAAATCGTTTCGAGGGTTCATCATCGGTCTTCTGCTGAGAGGCACACTGCATCGCTTCGCCACCTATACTGGTGCGGCAATAAGGGAATTGATGACCGACGGGAGCGAATTTTCGTTCATCGTGAGCGACAAAAACCACGAGCTGCACATTAATGGCAGCAAAAAAAGTAGTGCGTTATTAGCAGCACCTTACGAATCAGATATGGCGACAAGGATTGCCGAATCGTTGAACTCGAGGATCGAAATCACATTCAATCAACACATCCCCGGAGGATCGAAGACGCTCTATATAGGCAGTGCAAATCCAGCCGCAGTGGAAATACAGGGTAATATCGACGAATTGATGTGCTGAGCGACCGACATATCTGGCGCGTGATGCGTTTTTCATTGCTATGTACTAATTTTTTTTATATATTATGGTTTAGTATTTTTTAACTCGATTCAGTCCCCGGCAGCGCGCTGATGAAAGTACGGGCGGCACATAAGTCAATCATTGCAATGATAGAAAAACGCATAAAAACAAGCACAGCGGCGCTGAAAACATAAGGATGCCGAGCATCATCACAAGAAATAAGTTTGGAAATTCTTTTGCGCCGCTTTATCTACTATAAAACTCTTACTGATCAAACTACGCATCCTCTATCGAGCGGAGTTTAGTCGGGTAAAATTTTAAATAACGTGTGAAAAGAAAGAACATAAGACATCGACGTGAACCATGAGTGCCAATAAAAACGAAAAGAAATTCGTCAACAGGGAAATCAGCTGGCTGTCATTCAATGAGCGAGTGCTCCAGGAAGCCTCAGATAAATCCGTTCCCCTGATCGAACGAATCAAATTTTTAGGGATCTATTCATCCAATCTCGACGAATTTTTCAGTGTGCGAGTCGGAACGATCAAGCGGATGCACGATGCTGGAATAAAAGCAAAATCTATTCTTTACGGGACACCGAGAGAAATATTAAATGAGATCCAGCGTATCGTGATCATTCAGCGTGATAAATTCGAGAACATATTCACCGACATAACCAAAGAATTGGAAAGTAAGCACATCTTTTTTGTCAACGAGATGCAATTGAACCGGGAACAGAGTGAATTCGTAAAGAATTACTTCGATGCTGAGGTAAGACCGCGCCTCGTTCCATTGATGTTGAATTACATCCCCACGTTCCCTTACTTGAAAAATCAGGTGATCTATCTGGCCGTTTACCTATGGCGTTCAACTGCCGAAGAGAAACCACTTTATTCTCTCATCGAATTACCGGCAAATATTCTGCCGAGGTTCATCTTGCTACCGAACATTAATAAGCGGCGGTATATCATTATGTTGGATGATATCATTCGCTTTGGCTTAAAAGATATTTTTGCAAACTTTCAGCACGAAAGAATAGAAGCCTTTACGATAAAACTGACACGCGATGCCGAACTGGAAATTGATGATGATGTGCGCAAGAGTTTTTTCGAGAAGATATCAAAATCATTAAAACAACGAAAAATGGGACAGCCGGTGCGCTTTGTATACGACCGAAACATACCCCGCGACTTACTCGATTTCATTTTGCGTTCATTAGAACTAAGCGATTTTGACAATTTGATACCAGGCGGGAGATATCATAACGCGCGCGATTTCATAAAATTCCCCCAGATGCAACTTAATCTGCCGTCGTATAAAATTAAAAACAATATCATGCATCGAACGATCAAACAACACAACAGCATATTCGATGCGATCAAAGAAAATGATATCTTATTATATTATCCGTACCATTCGTTTCATCATATTATCGACCTGTTGAGAGAGGCTGCGATCGATCCAAAAGTGAAACGGATAAAAATGACCCTGTACCGTTTAGCCAGAAATTCAAGTATCATCAATGCCTTGATAAACGCGAGCCGTAATGGGAAAGATGTCACCGTAGTGATCGAATTGCAAGCGCGGTTCGATGAAGAGGCTAATATCGAATGGACTCAGAAACTTGAAGATTATAATGTCCGAATACTAGACGGTGTCCCCGGTTTAAAGGTTCATTCTAAATTGTGCCTTATCGATCGAATTGAAGATGAAGGAATGATTCAATACGCCTACATTGGTACCGGTAATTTCAATGAATCCACGGCCAAAATCTATGCTGATCACGGTCTGCTGACAGTGGATAATCAGATAACGGGAGAAGTGCACCGTCTGTTTAAATTTCTCGAAAATAATTATAAAACATATAATTATAAACATCTGCTCGTCGCTCCGCTAAACATGAGAACCAAATTAAATTTTCTCATCAAAAACGAAATGAAAAACGCAAAAGCAGGCAAGCAAGCCTACATTTACGTTAAGATCAATAGTCTGGTCGACACCAAAATTATGGAAAAACTGTACAAAGCGAGCCAGGCCGGCGTCAAGATAAAGATGATCGTCCGTGGCATCTGTTCTTTGATCCCCGGTGTACAAGGATTGAGTGAAAACATCGAGATCATCAGCATCGTCGATAAGTATCTGGAGCATTCGCGTATCTACATATTTTGCAACGATGGGAATGAACTGTTCTATATATCCTCAGCCGATTTGATGGTGCGAAACCTCGACAATCGCGTGGAAGTCGCTGCTCCGATCTACGATCCGATGATTCAGCAGGAGCTCAAAGAACTTTTCAACATCCAGTTCAAGGATAATACGAAAGCCCGAATTATCAATAAATCACGTGACAATCAATATCAGAAGACCAAATCACTGAGAAAATGTCGAGCCCAGGAGGATATCTACACGTTTCTGGAAAAATTGAATTCAACACCCGCCAAAACATGAGCTGGAAAACGAATGAGCATGTTCAGGAATATCTGATATCTTCCATGCATTAGATTGGTAACATGGTGTTCTCATTAATAGCCAGGAGTATAAGCAGTGCAGCTATGGATTTATCGCCCATCAAGTCGTTGTAAAGGTAATGAATATGCAACCTATTGAAACATACAACATTCAGGCGCGGACCGATTTACAGGCGGTGAGAGAAAAAATCATGGATAATTTTTCGACCATGCTTGAAGGTTCTGAAAAGAATAGTGAATGCTATTATGACACGTTCGATTGGCGGTTGTATCAGAATAATGTCGTATTGAAACAGGAGGTCGATAGAATAAAATTATGTAATATCGATTCCGAACAAGCGATTGCGGCGAGAAAAATAAATATAGACAAATCTTCTATATTCTGGTGGGATCTCCCTGATGGAGCATTGAGAGACAGACTAAGCGAAATTCTCGATGTGAGGGCATTGATTAAGCGGATAGATCTTGTCAGGAACGTCACGCGAATCCGGATCCTGAACGAAGACGAAAAGACAGTGCTCAGAGTGGCACTGCATGAGTTGATGTTTGATCGTGATACGCCGCTTCGGGAGGAGATGTACGCTCTCACTATTTCGCCTGTGCGAGGATATGCGGAGGAGCATGCCGACTTTGTTTCATTTATCGAAAGCTGCGGTGTAGCCGGCAAAGCGAAAAATCTGTTTTTAAGCATGGCCGACAGGCTTCAGTATGAAGTGGGAGCCTATTCTTCAAAAATCGACATTCGTCTCGACCCGTCGATGCAGTCCGATGTCGCCGTAAAAATGATTATAAAAAGCTTATTAAGCGTTATGCGACAGAATGAAGAAGGCATTCGCAACGATATCGATACCGAATTTTTACACGATTACCGTGTCTCTATACGGAGGACACGGTCCGTCCTATCTCAAATCAAAGGCCTGTTCTTGCCTGAACTCAGCAGTCGATTCAGGGCAGAATTCAAGATTTTGGGTAACATGACCAACAGATTAAGGGATCTGGATGTGTATCTCCTGAACGAAAATCAATATAAGGAGATTCTTCCCGAATCACTGCAGAACGGACTGGATAACTTTTTCAAGCGCCTCAAAGCTGAGCGAAAAAAAGAACACGACAGCCTGGTAAAATACCTGGATAGTCCAGCTTACGATGAACTTATGGGATCGTGGCAACGTTTTCTCGAATCGGCGCAGCCAGCGGATGATTCGGAACTCATACAGGCTGCGGTACCGGTAATCGATCTGGCCGGGGAGGTCATTCGTCACCGGTATGCTAAACTCGTTAAAATCGGTCAGAAAATTGATTACAACACGCCCAATGACAAATTACACAAGCTGCGAATACAATGTAAAAAGCTTCGCTACCTACTCGAATTTTTCTCGTCATTATTTCCGCAGGAAAACTACAACGTCCTGGTGAAACGCCTGAAGACGATTCAGGGGACACTGGGTGATTTCAACGATTATTCGGTACAGCAGAGAAAATTATTGGCCGCTCTGAAGGAAGAGGATCAACAGGATGACCGGTTCTATTTGCTGGCAGCGGCCATGGGCGGTTTAATCACCCATCTTCACCATCAGCAACTACGGTGCAGGGAAACATTTTCATCGATATTCTCTGAATTCATCAATCAGGAGACAAACCAATTATTCGAAGATATTTTTGATCAATCATGATGTAAAGGAGCAAGCGAGTGGCAATTTTTGCAATATACAGTATAAAAGGCGGCGTCGGTAAAACTGCGACCACGGTTAACACTGCCTATCTATGTGCGGCAGAAGGAGAAAAGACGCTAATCATCGATATCGATCCGCAAGGTTCTGCTTCGTTTTATTTCAGGATCAAGGCAAAAAATAAATTTAAGAAGAAGAGGCTGCTGAAAGGTGGTAAAACGATCGATGAAAATATCAAAGGCACGGATTATGCGAATTTAGACTTACTCCCATCCGATATGTCGTTCAGAAATTTAGATCTCGCACTCAACGAGATGAAACATTCGAAACGTAAACTCAAAGCTATCTTTGAGCCGTTTAAACATGAATATCAACATATATTTATCGACTGTCCCCCGAACATCACACTGGTCTCTGAAAATATTTTCAATGCAGCGGATTATATCCTCGTACCATTGATCCCAACGACGTTATCATTGAGGACATATGAAAAGCTACGGGCTTTCTTCAAAAAGAAAAAGTTCGCTAGCGATAAGATATTCGCTTTTTTCTCGATGGTAGAGAAGAGGAAAAAATTGCACAGGGACATCCTGAAAGAACGGTTGAGCGATTCACCGGAACTGTTGCAGGCGTACATTCCGTATCGAGCAGAAATCGAAAGAATGGGATTGAGTCGCGAACCCGTGGTGTTCACTTATCCGACATCCGATGCGACATCCGCTTATAAAAAGCTCTGGCACGAGATAAAAAGCAGGTGCCTCGAATGATATTTATAAAAAAATACTTTGAATTTAAATTTTTAAACCTTAAAATATAGAGACGTCGCCTTTGCGGATTAGATCTGAATTCTTATATAGGAAGCCTGACAATTCAATGGGTCGCATCAGATGGTGCGTTGACTCAAAAATTGATAACAATTGATCACATGCGAACTATTCGGAGATGAAGCAGATGAAATTTGCTGCTATCGATGTCGGATCGAATGCGGTACGGCTACTATTCACACAGGTATTTCAGAGCGATTATGATGCACCATTTTTCAAGAAAGATGCGCTGATTCGGATCCCTATACGTCTCGGAGACGATGCGTTCAGCCAGCACGTGATTTCGCAAGAAAAAGAAGAAAAACTAATCAAGACCATGCTTGGATTTCAGCATCTGATCGACGCATATCAGCCATTGGATTACATGGCGTGCGCGACATCGGCGATGCGTGAGGCAGAAAACGGGTCTGCCATAGCAGATAAGATTAAGCAGATTACCGGCATCGATCTGATCATCGTTCCTGGTTCAGAAGAAGCCGAACTGATCTATTCGAATCACATCGAAAATCTGCTGGATACGAATAAATCATATCTATACATCGATGTCGGAGGTGGTAGTACAGAGATCACCCTATTTTCTAAAGGTAAGGTGAATACGTCTAATTCGTTTAAAATAGGTACCGTCAGGCTCCTTAAAAAACTGGTCAGTGATAGCGACTGGGATGAGATGTCGAAATGGCTCAAAACGGCAACCAAGGACATCGATGAATTATTCGCGATCGGAAGTGGTGGCAATATCAATAAACTATTTCGAATTTCTCTTCAACGGGAGAATAGACCCTTATCCAGGAAAAAACTGGAACAACTCTATTCTTTGATCAGTAAGTATTCATTCGAAGAACGTATCAAGATACTTGGTCTGCGTCCGGACAGAGCCGATGTGATACTCCCGGCGTCAGAGATCTACCTGACCGTAATGAAGAAGGCTAAAATAAAGAAAATTTACGTCCCGCAGGTTGGTTTAGCAGACGGGCTTATCCATATTTTGTATGAAAAACATGTGGCTAAGGTGAAAACATCAGTGACCTGAGACATCTAACCTGGCCTGAATCGGTGCGACAGCAAAGAACAGATGACCCGTTGTCCATAGTCACATCGGCAAAGAGTACAGAACGTCATTTAAATGGAGTCGACATCCATTTCGATTGAAAAAAAAATTAAACAACATTAAATAATCACTAAACCGTGAGGTCCAAATGTCCAAAATTGACAGACGCAATTTTATCAGAAAAAGTTCTGAAATTGTAGCAGGTGGGTTCGTAGCCAATACATTATTACAGCATATCGAACGATCTGAGCAACAACAGGTGACTTCCAAAACCAAAGAGGAGAGCAAACCCGTTCTGGAGTATAGAACGCTGGGGAAAACGGGTATGAAGGTCACTGCTGTCGGGTTCGGTGCCATGCGAACTACGGACGCTGCAGTTTTAGCGCAAGCGGTCGACCTTGGAATCAACTTCGTTGATACAGCCCATGGTTACCAGGGAGGTAACAACGAGAGAATGGTGGGCGAAGTTTTAAAAGGTCGTCGCAAGGATGCATTTGTGTGTACAAAATTAAAGATCAGTTCAATCGAGAACATGAAATCCGATCTCGAGACAAGCCTGAAACGCTTGCAAATGGATTATGTGGACGTACTCTATATGCATGCTGCCCGGAGCATCGATGTGATTCAAAATGAAGACTACATGAAACTGTACGAGCAGTTTAAGAAAGAGGGCAAAGCACGATTCATCGGCTTTTCAACTCACTCCAACGAAGCGACACTGTTAAGCCAGGCAGCGAAGGATAAATTCTGGGATGTCATACTGGTAGCCTATAATTTCCAGCGAGAGGAAGCACTGACCAAAGCGATTAAGGAAGCCACGGATGCGGGAATAGGGATCGTCGCCATGAAGACGCAGGCCGGTGGATACGAAACCAAAGAGATGGGCAATATCAGTCCCCACCAGGCTGCACTGAAATGGGTTCTGCAGAATCCGAATGTTCATACCACGATACCGGGCATTTTGACATTCGACGAACTGAACGAAGATTTCCAGGTTATGAACAGCAAATTAGGCTGGAACGACAGAAAGACACTATACCATTATGGTAAGGCAATAAAGGGGAAATATTGCACTGGCTGCAATGCGTGTAAAGACCAGTGTCCCTACGGAGTAGATATTCCTGAGTTAAACCGATGTTATATGTACTACGAAGGTTACCGTGATCAGGAATTTGCCCGTGCCAATTTTGCTGAAATAAAGGCTGATTTTCATGCATCAAAATGTATGCTTTGCGACGAGTGCAGCGTGACGTGCGTCAACGGCATTAACCTTACGGAAAGGATGCGTAACATAAACAAATTATTAGCATAAGGAATTCCTATGACTACACGAAGACGATACTTGATGATGTGGATACTATCCATGTCGATACTATTCTCGATGAACACGGACGCAGCCAGCACTGATGATCTAAAATCTTTACTTCCCGTAATGGAAACGGGAAGCGACTGGTATCAAGATGGGGAACCTCATTATTTTAAACCTCATAATTTATTCGAATATATTAACGGCAGTGCCGAATTATATCTCGCGTATGACTTTCAGAAGTTGATTACGGTAACGTTTTTAAACAGCTTAGATCAGTCGCTTACGATCGACATCTATGATATGGGCAACGCGTTGAACGCGTTCGGTGTCTATTCGAATTTCCGAAACCCCCAGGACGCAACCGTTGCAGTCGGCACGGATGCAATCATTTCGGATTATTACATACGGCTTTATCATGGACAGTATGTCGTCGATTTGAACTCGAGTGATTCGGATGACATGATGAAGAAACTCATGCTTCGAGCCGCCACGGAGATCGAACGTAAGATCGATGCGGAGAAAACATTTCCTGGACTCCTACGATTACTTCCAGAGAAGGGGGTCGTTCAGCGCACGCAGAAGTATATTTCAGAAGCCATGCTGGGTCATAAATTTTTGCCCAGAGGACTCGAAGCAAAGTACAAACTGGGTCAGAACGAGGTCAAAGCGTTCGTCGTTCTTTGTGATTCATTTGATATCGCACAACGCACGATGGAAGATTTCAAATCCTATATATCCAACCGAGGTGCTCTGCTCGGAGATGTAAGCATCGATTCTGTCTCGGCAGTGACGGGTGAGATCCCGTATCACGACAGGGTGATCTTTGCAGTGTATAATTCATATCTTTACGGTGTCATCGATTTGCCTGCGATCGATTCAGGTGTACCCCTCATGAAGGATTTGTACCGAGCGATCACGGCAAATTAAAAAACCGTTAAGCAGATGGAGATGACGATGAAGAAGCAACCCACTTCAAGAACGTGTTTCTTATGCGGCAGGGAAAATGATCACGGGCTCAAATTGGAATGGTTTGATAATTATGAAGAGAAAAGAGTAGAATGCACCGTCACGTTTCCCGAATATTTTAACGGGTATCCAGGCATAGTGCACGGCGGGATCATCGCTGCTGTCCTTGATGAATCCGCAGGGCGTGCCATAATGCTGGACGGTAATATCGACAATTTGTTCGTGACGCTTAACCTGAACATCACTTATAAAACCGTCACGCCGACTGAGACACCGTTGAAAGTGTTCAGTTGGATCATCCGCGAAGGTGGAAAAAGCGCAAAGGTCGCAGCCAGGCTGATGAAATCGGATGGAACAGTGACAGCAGAGTGCGAAGCCATTGTGGTAAGACCACCGAAAGCGATTCAGGAGACATGGGAACCGGAGCGTAAACACTGGCATAGCTGATCCATAACTACCGGAGAACGTTCGATTTTTTAAAAGCATTGTTCATTTTATAAAAAAAAGTGAATGATGCTTTTTGTATATCAACAACGGGGCAGGTATGGACAAACCGACATGATTATCTCGCCAGCGCAAATTGCGGGCAGTCTGTTTAAGATTCAACCTGAAGAGGATTTCATTTCCCTCTCGTAATCATCCATCGGAGAAATCACGGATCAAGAAATCATACGGTACTGTCATCAGATGGGCCGTCGTCGCAGAGGAGTGTACCTCTTCATATCGGATCGAACTGATCCTTCGAGACATAACAGACAGGACACACCCAATCATCGGGTAAATCCTCGAAAGGTGTATTGACATCGATCCCCTGACTCGGATCACCGACTGCCGGATCGTAAATAAAACCGCAGTTAGTACAGATATACTTTTCCATATCTTTCTCCTACTCTATTGTAAAATATTTTGCCTGTGGATGATGCACGACGAATGCGGAAGTTGTTTGCTCCGGCACCATCTGATCCTCATCCGTGATTGCCACTCCGATACGTTCAGGTTTCAATAGCATGAATATCTTGCGATTCTCCGACAGGTCGGGACAGGCAGGGTATCCGAACGAATATCTCGATCCCCTGTATTTCTGAACGATGAAATCCTCAATCCCAGCAACGTCCTCAGAACTGAATCCTAATTCCTCCCGGATGACCCGGTGCCAATACTCGGCCAGCGCCTCCGCGGATTCCACACTCAATCCGTGGAACATCAGATATTTTTTATATTCATCACTCGCAAACAAACGCTGCGACTCTGCAGATGCTCGCTCTCCGACCGTGGCGACTTGAAAAGCAATAATATCGTTGCGCCCCGAACTGGTTGGAAGAAAGAAATCAGCAATACAGCGATAGGGCGATATTTTTTGACGAGGGAAATTGAATCGCACTAATTCTGCCAGGCCGGACGGATCGTAAACGATCACCTGTTCTCCCTCGCTGTTGCAGGGGTAGTAACCGTAAACGATCTTCGGATCAAACAGATTCTGTTCGCGAATCGTTTGTTTCCATCGGTTTAGTTGAGGGCGCACGACATTCGATAATTGCTCTTCGAATTCTGTCTTGCTCATTTTACCGCGTCGATAGCCCCACCGTCCACGAAACAAGACCGATTCTGTCAGATGATCAAAAACATGATCCAGATCGATGTCGGCCACAATCCTGTCGCCCCAAAACGGGGGCCGGGGGATATCGATCTCTACGGAAATCTCCTCCGTCTGTACCGCAGACTTCTCCCGGACAGCCTGACGCCGGGAAGCTACGTTTTTCTCATTGCGCTGACGCAGCACATAGTCGCTCAAATGACCATCCCTGATCGACTCCATGGTTCTCAACCCTTCGAACGCGTCTTTGCAGTAGACGACATACGACTCATAAATAGGTTGGCAGACATCATCAACATAACTCCTGGTCAGCGCTGCGCCACCGAGCATAACCGGAATCTTCGAGCCCCGATGCTGCATCTCCTCCAGGTTTTCCTTCATCACCACGGTCGATTTAACCAGCAATCCGCTCATCCCGATGGCGTCGGCATTGACCTCTGCAGCTTTCTGCAAAATCGTATCGATCTCGCATTTGATCCCTAAATTATATACCCTGAATCCGTTATTGGTGAGGATAATATCCACTAAATTTTTTCCGATATCGTGTACATCGCCGCGCACCGTCGCCAAAACGATCGATGTTTGCGAAGCTTTCCCTTTCTTTTCCATAAACGGTTCGAGCCTGTCCACTGAGAACTTCATCACTTCGGCGGATTGCAGGACAAACGGAAGTTGCATCTCCCCTGATGCAAACAGGTCACCCACATGCTTCATCGCGGGAATCAACAGTTCGTTAATGATCTCCAGTGGTTTTTTAATTTGAAGCATCTCTGTGAGCAGCGAATCCATCCCGGTCGGATTGCCCTGAATAATGTGCTGGGTGATCCGTTCGGGCAGGGTTAATTTTACCTCCTCCCCCGCTCTGCTCTTCGTGATGCCGGCTTTCTGATCAAAGAAGCGGATGAAATCCAGCAGGAAATTTTCACCTCCGCGATCATAGATGAGCCGCAGACACATCTCGCGACCGTCCGCATCGATGCGGTGAAGTGGGATGATTTTCTTGACGTTTACGATCGCCATATCCAGACCGGCTTTCACTGCTTCAGCGAGGAACACGGAGTTCAGTATCTCTCTCGTGTACGGGTTCAATCCGAACGACACATTGCTGACACCGAGATTGGTGAATACGCCCGGCAGTGCTCTCTTGATAGATTTAATAGCTTCGATCGTTTGAATGGCCGAATCGTTCAGGCTGGTATCACCGCTGCCCAGAGTGAACGTCAGCGGGTCCATGATCAAATCCTGCGCTCTCAATCCATGGCTCGCTGCGATGGTGTACAATCGTTTAGCGACATCGATTTTACGTTGCAGCGTCATCGCCATGCCGAGTTCATCGATGGTAAGTGCGATTATCGCTGCACCGTATCGTCTGGCGAGGCGGCATATGGCATTAGCTCGCTGTTCGCCATCTTCAAGATTCATGGAGTTGATGACCGCGCGACCGCCGTAAATTTTCAGTGCCGCCTCCATTACCATCAGATCAGTGGTATCGACGAACAGGGGCAAATCCACCTGTCTGGCGACTCGCGGCACGATCGTGGTCATGTCCTCCACTTCGTTCCTGCCGGTGTAAGCGACGCACAGATCGAGGCCATGGGCGCCGGTTCGCTGTTGCTGTTGAGCCACTGAAACAGCGCCGTCCCAGTCGTTTTTAAGCAGATACTCCCTGAACTGCTTACTGCCGTTGGTATTGGTTCGCTCGCCGATGAAGAACGGCGCGGGATCCTGACGCATGGTCTGGGCACTGAAGACAGAAGATACAGAAGCATCCGCAGAGGGATGGCGTTCGGCGATTATTAAGGAGGCTATTTTTTTCTTTAAGGCAGCTATGAATGAGGGATTTGTTCCGCAGCAGCCACCGATGATCTGTACCCCTTCTTCGGACACGAAACCGCTTAGCTCGTCCACAAAATCATCGATGCGGATCGTATAAACCATCTCGCCGTTCACGTTCTGGGGCAAACCTGCGTTAGGCTGACAGATGACTGGTCCCTTAAACGATTCACAGATCTGCTTAAGATAGGGGCGCATGAACGCAGGGCCTGTGGCACAGTTCATGCCCATCACATCGACAGGAAACGGATCAAGCGTCGCCAGTACGGCTCCGATCTCACTGCCGATGAGCAGTGTGCCCGTGGTCTCGATCGTCACCGAGACGATGACCGGCAGGGTAACACCTGTTTCGGAAAAGACATCGTAGGCGGCCAGCAGGGCGGTTTTTATTTGCAGCAGGTCCTGACACGTCTCGATGATGAGCAGATCCACCTCCCCCTCTAGCAGACCGCGCACCTGGTTAGCGTAAGATCGGTGCATCGTGGTGAAATCGGTCTGTCCCAGGGATATTAATTTCGTGCCCGGTCCCATTGAACCGGCGATGAAACGTGGTGTGTTTTGGTTATAGTTTCGTACAGCCCGTCGGGCAATCTGTGCAGCGAGGCGATTTATTTCGATGACCCGATCCTGCATATCATAGTCACCAAGAACGATTTCGTTTGCTCCAAACGTGTTCGTCTCCACCACATCGGATCCTGCAGCGAGATAATTTTCGTGAATCGTCTGAATCTTTTCGGGTGCTGTGAGATTCAGAACTTCGCTGCAGCCCATTTTGCCGTCCCATTCCTGTTCAGTCGGTTTTAGCGCCTGGATTTGTGTTCCCATAGCGCCATCGAACAGGATGATGCCGCCGGCAAGCCTCTCTCTGAACGTCATCGTCTGATTCCTTTGATCATATTGAATGTTTTAAAGCCAATCCGCGTAACACAGGGGATGGATATTTAATTACCCGTTAAAATACACAAATCGGATTCAAAATGCAACAGATAAATCAGAGTGCACCTTTTGCTGAGAGAGTTTCAACGTGCGGGATTTCGTCGGGCTTTAACCCTATTTTTTCTTTAGTGTATGAAACATTGTAACACAGGTGACGTAATTATTATCAGAATCATTGAAATATTTATTATGGAGTATACTATGACAGTTCAATCTGGGAAACCGCGCGGCATCTTCTGGGGTGTCGTCATCATTATCATCGGTTTTTTATTTCTATTCGATGAGCAGGGTTGGATAGACATCGGTGATCTCTGGCCATTAGCGATCATCGCACTCGGTGTGTGGCTCATCGTTCGGTCGCGGCAACAATCGGTAAACGGGGACTGGGCTAAGTTAGGTGATAAAAAGAAGACATTCGTCTCCACAAAAGAATATATTAATGAATCGACTACCATGGGTGATATCGACGTCACGATCGACTCTCAGGATTTTAAAGGCGGAAGTCTGCGCACCACGTTCGGCGATATGAAAGTCGATTTAAGCAACCTCCGCATCAATAGCGGAGAACAGACCTTGAGATTAAACACCACCTTTGGTGACATCAAGATAAACGCTCCCAAATATGTACCTTATTCTATTGTGGCGCATAATACGGCGGGTGACATGAAGGTGTTCGAGGATAAAAAGGAAGGTTGGCAGCAGTCCATCGCCTATCAGTCTGAAAATTACGAAACTGAGACCAATCGACTCAAGATCATCGCCGGTCAGGTATTTGGTGATTTTAAGGTATGGTGATTGTTAAATAGATAGTTTTTTGTCCGGATCAAATGTCATCCTGAGCGAATTCGAGGGGCTGTATTAAAAGTCAACTTGTAGTGACGAATTTATTCGTCAAATACTACATATTGTATGTGTTGAATATATTTGCTACTTATTAATTGTGCTAAATAGTAAATAGTTTAACTTTTGAAACAGCCTCTTGATCGCTCAGAATGACATTTTTTTTATTGATAATTTAACCCATCTTCAGGGGTTCGAAGTTCATAAAATCGGCGTGATGCACGATCACGGCTTCAGGGCAGCGGTAACCGCCGTCTCCTTCCTTCGCATGGACCGCGATCATGTGGACGACTTTATCGGGCAGATCATGTTTCATGGCCAGACCCGCACCGCTGAACGGATGGCGCAAGAGTTTACCCATGGGACTCTTGCGGATGGCTTGCGGATGATCCTCATATTCTACAATTTTCCCGACGTCGTGCAATAATCCACCGGAAATTAACATATCATAATCGATCTTATAGGCTCCGCCGTTGAATTTTTCCACTACTCGCGCGGCTTCCAGGGCGGTTTGAGTTACACCTCGCGTGTGGTCGACTATATTGACCTTGCAATCGGGGATCAGCAGCGTGAACGGAATTCGCTCCAGGTCCGACACCTTCCAGCCTCCGCGTTGGATCGCTTCCTCCCAGACGGCGATGGTCTTTTCGCGCAGCGCTTCATCTTTGATCAGATCAAATTCCGGGAAAATCTTCACCAATTGTTCTCTCATAAATTTCCTCCAATACGATTGAGTCATACTCCCGACTCCTCATGTGCAGTCGGGGCGTATTTATGGATGCTCTTATTTTTATTTAAAAAAATTATTTAATGTACCTTCCGTCACCGCACACAGCGTAGCCAGGTCCGGATAAACTCGCACTGATAAATCAATAAAAAGTAACTACTTGTTGCGATACAGCCTTTGATCGATGGCTGCAAGCATCTTTTCTTCGTTCAGGCGATTACCGAGGAATTGGTTTATTCGCTTGACGTTTTCTTCGGGATTCGCGATGGTGTCGTTATAATCGACATGGAGCGTATCGACATTGGGACGCACGTTCAGCCAGTGATTTACTTTTCCCAGATGGTCGATGAACGCAGCCGTCATCTCTTCATCAGCCACTGCATCGGTCGGTTCACCGCGACGTTCCAGCATTTTCTTCTGGGACGCCAGGATCTCATCCATTTTACGATGCATAAAGATTATCTGATAATGGTAGTCATCTGGTAACTTGCTGAGCAGCGCCGAAATAATTTTCACGACTTTCCCCACGGCTTCTTCGAGCCAGACCCTGTCGTCTTCCAGGGCTTTTACGCGTTCGAATTCGTAATACCCTTTGGGATTATCTTCATCGGCCGAGCGGATGTGGTCGGTCAAAACGTTTAATCCACCTGCTTCCAATATTTTCATCATCATCGAGGTACCAGAACGTGGTAAACCTGAAACAACCGTAATTGTCTTCTGTTGCATTGTCATCCTCCGTAACGTGTCATTATCGATGTGTAAAGGTAAACAAAATAGATACACAATGCAACACATTTTTGCGTATAAATTGTTGACTTTTTGGTGGGGATTTTTTATTTTAAAAAAGCTTGGATCATGGAGCTTACGAAGAAAAAAAAATTGACACGAAGCTCACGAAGAATTAGAAGAAAGGCTGTAACCACAGAGAGCACAGAGAACACAGAGCCACTCCCAAATCCACCCCAATATTTAAGTTAAAAATAAATATTTTTGGTGAGGTTGGGTTGGGCTCTGTGTTCTCTGTGTCTTCTCTGTGTCCTCTGTGTTAGAAGCTTTTTTTTCGTGATCTTCGTGTCAAATCTTTTCTTCGTGAGCTTCGTGGTTCATGCTTTTCTTTAGAATAAGCGTTTTTCAATCAATCACTAAGGAGCCCCTTTTGGAAAATCCCACCTGGATCTCAATTCTGCCGCCTGTGGTGGCTATTGTGTTGGCTATACGTACAAAACAGGTTTACCCGTCGCTGTTTATCGGTATATGGCTCGGCTGGACTGCCCTGAACGGCTGGAATCCGTTGGTAGGACTGCGAGATACACTGGACGCGGTGATCGACGTGTTTAAGGATTCAGGCAACACGCGCGTCATTTTGTTCAGCATGATGGTGGGTGCCCTGATCCTGCTGACTCAGCGTTCGGGGGGTGTATCGGGATTTATCGGCTGGATCAGCAGAAAAGGATTCGCGAAGAACCGGATCACCGCGAGTCTTTTATTATGGTTCATTGGGGTGATTCTGTTCATCGAAAGCAATTTGATCAACCTCGTGATCGGCGCAGTAGGGCGACCCCTGTTCGACAAATTCAAGGCGCCCCGTGAGAAGCTGGCTTATATTGCCCATTCAACGTCCTGTCCTGTCTGCGTGATGGTCCCCTTCAACGGATGGGGAGCCGTGCTAACAGGTCTACTGGTCGCTCAACAGATCGATAATGCGTTCTTCGTAGTTTTGCAGGCGGTGACCACCAATTTTTATGCGATTTTTACGATCGCCATGGTACTGTTTATCATTATCACAGGCAGAGATTTCGGACCGATGCGCAAGGCTGAAATTCGCGCCAGGGATACGGGTAAAGTCATCAGGGATGGGGCACAGTTGTTGGTCTCTGAAGAGACAATATCCATGCCACCGAAAGCGGGAACGAAACTCCGACCCGTAAATTTAATCGTACCGCTGGCGGCCATGGTGAGTATGGTTCCATTGGGCTTATGGATAACGGGACAGGGCAGCATCGAACAGGGTTCAGGATCCACGGCTGTATTTTGGGCTGTGCTGACCGGCATTGCCGTCGCCGCGTTATTATATCGGATTCAGGGGATCATGAAGTTGACAGAGTCGCTCGATCTGGTGATGAAAGGGATGGGCGGTTTAATTCCCATGGGGTTGTTAATGGTGTTTGCATTTACACTCGGCGCGACCTGTAAGGTGATGGGGACGGGGCCGTACGTGTCCGGACTGGCCACGGCGGCGATTCATCCCAGGCTGGTGATCCCGCTGATCTTTCTTGTCGCCTGTTTGATATCATTTGCGACGGGTACGTCGTGGGGCACATTTGCGATCATGATGCCCATTGCCGTCCCGTTGGCTCAGAATCTGGGACTCAGTCTCACGGTGATGGTAAGCGCCGTGATGGGCGGTGGTGTGTTCGGCGACCACTGTTCGCCCGTCAGCGATACGACGATCATCGCATCCATGGCAACGGCATGCGATCATATCGATCATGTGGACACGCAGCTGCCTTACGCACTGATCTGCGCGGGACTGGCCATCATAGTTTACATTATAATCGGATAAAAATTGAAGTTTTTCTATTTTTTTATTGACTTAAAATAATTAATTTAGTATATTTCAGTTCATATTTTTTCTGAGGGCGTAGCTCAGTCGGTAGAGCAACGGCCTTTTAAGCCGTGGGCCGAGAGTTCGAGCCTCTCCGCCCTCACATCAGGGAAAAGAGCAAGCGAGATTGTTCTTTTCCCGCTTACAGCGATACAGTATGCGCCCATAGCTCAATTGGCAGAGCAACTGACTCTTAATCAGTAGGTTCTGGGTTCGATTCCCCGTGGGCGTACAACGATTATAGAGCTAACTCTATTATTTAATATGTGTTTATTCGATTTTTAGAATTATTCTAAATTCGAAGATTTAAGAGGATTTTTGAAGGTTTTTTTAATGAATATGTAAAAAAATATTGCAAAAATATTGCAAAAAAATTAAAGGAAAAAAAGTAGTTTTATCACTTCCGATTTTGGGGGCTGATTCCCCCCTATCCACTTTAACATCCTCCACTAGATCCTATTTTTCAAGAACGAAAAAATTTTAAAAAAAATCTGCAGCGCCAATTTACCCAAGAATAACCATGAGTGAAATTCGAAATTTTATGGGTGATCCTGATCGGATTTATACTACATTGAATGAATGGGACGTTATACATTTTGGTACTATGAATCGAGCATAACGTTAATATTTCAGGTGAACCGTCATCAGTGATGAGAGACTAATGGCACACAATCTTCAGTCGCATTTTTTTTAATAAAATCACCTGATTTGGCTTTAATTGACAAAAAAAATTAAATAATTATAGCAAATGAAAAATTTGTTGACTTTTCTTGTTTTTTTCCCTTAATTTATATTAATCATTAAATTTAATAATGATCAATATTTTAAAATTTCTATTAGCAGATATAAATTATTAAATTTGGACATTT
>JAFGOE010000020.1 GCA_016926625.1 Candidatus Zhuqueibacterota bacterium | reverse complement strand
TGGTATTTATTCAGGTCGATCACGCCTTGCTCAACCCGTACTCCCTCAGCTTCGAGCAGCGCCACTTGCAGTTGGTAGCCCCCTTCGCTCTCGCTTAACGAAATTTTACCCTTGCGGTTTACCACCCGGTACCATGGGACAGCGGTAGATGCGGGTAATCGATGCAGTGCATAACCGATGAGACGTGCCTGATTGGATAAACCGATCAATCGGGCAATCTGGCCGTAGGTGGCCACTCTACCCCGCGGTATCTCGCTTACCTTGTTCCAGATGGTCATATACAGGATGGAGTAAACTTTCATCACGATCTCAGATCAATAGGTGATATCAAACGATTCAAATTCATTTCTGTACTCCTCTTCGTCGATATCCACGTTTGTGACCGCTGCCATTGTCGGTCCATGGTGGCACCAGGAAAGCATCTCATTTACGTCGCTCTCCTCACCTTCCAATAACGCTTCCACGCGACCATCTCGTGTATTTCTAACCCAGCCCGTGATACCCAGTGATTCGGCCTTATCCTGCATACTCCCTCTGAACCAGACACCCTGTACTCTGCCGCTGATGATAACATGTCTTCGTATCATCGCCATAACTGTATTCCTTTGCAATGGTTTTATCCGTGCTTGTCGAAAATATACGATATTTACACTAATATTTCAATGCTTTTTACATTTAACGAAACGGTAAAAGACATTTTTGTGTGATTATAAACAGCTGACCGTTCGGCGCCTTAACCGAAGGTTGTACAGAGTAATGACGGAGTTTTCGCTTGACAATGATTGAATATTGTGCTATTTTGAGTAGTAGCAGACAGACGATATCATTCGAACCAGAACTCTAAACCGTAGCCCATATCATGAATAATAAAAAATTATTTCTGATCGATGGATCTGCCATGATTTATCGATCGTATTTTGCTTTTCAGCGTCAACCCCTGATCAATTCGAAAGGTGAGGATACCGGCGCTATCTTCGGGATGTTAAGGTCGTTACTCAAAATACTCGATGAAGAACAACCCGATTACATGGTCATGATTTTTGATACTCCTGAACCCACGTTCAGGCATAAACGTTATCCCCAATACAAAGCGACACGTGAAAAAATGCCGGCTGAATTATCGGAAAAGATACCACGAATCAAAGAGATGATTCGCGTGTTAAATGTACCGATCATAGAAAAGCCAGGTTACGAGGCCGACGATGTGATCGGCACTCTCGCCAGGCTAGCTGAAGGCCATGATTTAAAGACATATATGGTAACCGGCGATAAAGATTTCATGCAGCTCGTGTCTCCCAGCACCGTCGTATATAATCCGCGACGGGCCAACGAGGAACCTGAGATCCTTGATGTAACGGGGGTCGCCCAAAAAACTGGCGTAGGACCCGAGAAGATTGTTCATCTCATGAGTTTGACGGGAGATTCATCGGACAATGTGCCCGGTGTCCGGGGGATCGGAAGTAAGACCGGGGCCGATCTAATTCTGCAATATGGCTCACTCGATTCGATATATGAAAATTTAAACAGCATAAAGGATTCGATCAGGACAAAACTGGAATCCGACAAGGACGCTGCCTTTCTATCGAAGGAACTGGTGACCATCAGAACGGACGTGGACTTAGATTTTGATCTTGAGAAGTTTCAAGTGAAACCGCCCGATAGAGAAAGAGCATTTAATTTTTTTAAGGAGATGGAGTTCAACAGCGTACTCGACCGGTTCATGCAGGATTCAAGTTCAGATGAATCGGTCAATTATCAGATCATCGACAGTACAGACAAATTCGAAAATTTCCTGCATCAGTTGAGCGCCACGAAGCAATTTACCATCGATTTAGAGACGACGTCTTTGGATCCATTATTAGCCGATATCGTCGGATTCTCGTTCTCGTGGGAAAAAGGGAAAGCATATTACATACCGATTTCAGTACACCTGGAAACAAAAATGGGTGACCTTTTCGAAACGCCCAAAGAGACAGAAGGGCTCGATATCGATCGAGTGATCCGCGGACTGCGACCGGTGCTCGAAAATGAACAGTATCGAAAGTGCGGACAGAATATAAAGTACGATCTACAGGTCCTGAGAAACTATAATCTGGACGTCAAGGGTATTTATTTCGACACCATGGTGGCCAGTTACGTCATCAACCCTTCGCTTCGCCAGCACAATTTGGACGCACTAAGCCTGGAATACTTAAACTTTAAGAAGATACCAACCAGCGACTTGATTGGTAAGGGCAAGGCACAGATCAGCATGGCCGACGTGCCGGTGGCCGATGTAGCCCAATACGCGTGTGAAGATGCAGACATCACTCAGAGGTTGAAGTCGATCCTCGAGCCGAAGCTGAAGCAACTGAGCCTCGATAACCTGTTCCATGAGGTAGAGATCCCGTTGATCAAGGTTCTCATGGAGATGGAGAGAAACGGGGTATCACTGGATTTAAGTTTACTCAAGCAAATGTCGTTAAAATTCGAACATGAGTTAACCAGGCTGATCGATGACATCTACGCACTCGCGGGCGAGGAATTTAACATCAATTCGACGAAGCAACTATCGACCATACTCTTCACAAAGTTAAAACTACCCGTTATCAAGAGGACCAAGACGGGTATTTCAACCGACGTGACGGTTCTGGAGGAGTTAGCCCGAGGTCATGAACTTCCACGAAAACTATTGGATTACCGACAATTGACGAAGCTCAAATCGACCTATATCGATGCGTTGCCCAAACTCATCAATCCGCGAACAGGACGCGTCCACTCGTCCTATAATCAGACGGTCACTTCAACGGGAAGATTATCCTCGAGCGATCCAAATTTTCAGAACATTCCGATCCGCACAGAGATAGGGCGTGAGATACGAAAAGCGTTCATTCCCATCGACAAAGATCATCTTTTCATCGATGCCGATTATTCGCAGATAGAACTACGAATCATGGCGCACTTATCGAAAGATGAAACTTTGATGAACTCATTTTTTAACGATGACGACGTGCATAAGCGGACAGCGGCGTTAGTGTTCCAGGTATCTGCTGATGAGGTCGATGCTGAAATGCGCCGCCGTGCTAAAGAGGTCAACTTCGGCATCATGTACGGCATGGGCCGCTACGGCCTCTCCAGTCGTTTAGGTATTTCCGTGGAGGAAGCAGAAAATTTCATTCAGGAATATTTTTCATTTTATCCAAATGTCAAACACTATATCGACGAGACGATATTCAAGGCGAAAACCAAAGGATACGTCACCACGCTGCTTAAACGCCGGCGATATCTGCCAGAAATTTACAGCGAAAACCGGCAGATACGCGAATTCGCCGAACGCACGGCGATTAACACCCCTATTCAAGGCAGCGCTGCCGATCTGATAAAAGTCGCCATGATCAATATACATCGAAAATTGACACAGGATAAACTCCGCGCGAAAATGATCATCCAGGTTCATGACGAATTGGTTTTCGAAGTGCATCGTGGAGACGCTGAACGAGTAAAACGAATAATCATCGATGAGATGGAGAACGCAATTCAGTTATCCATCCCCATCAAGGTGGACGTTGGGACCGGTGATAATTGGCTGGAAGCTCATTAATCCTTGACTAACAGCACACGGCCGGGATATCAATATTTCGGTTTCCGATCGGATGTTCCAGGATAATAGAATCCTATCAGTCGAGCACCTGTTTAAGATCAGCGAACATGTCATCGATGTGCTGATAACGTTTCGCCATGTCGAATGAAGTCGATCGTTGATAGATCTGATCAAGCTGTTCCGGAATAGCACGCACGATGGCATCCAATGGTGCAATCGACTTGATACCCCGGTCTTGAATCAGGTCATCGATGAAATCGTTGGGACATGGGATCTTGCCGGTTAGCAACTGATACAAGATGATTCCTAATGAGAAAATATCTGCCTGCTTGCTCACCTCGCCTTTCAAAAGCAATTCCGGGGCCATATAACAGATCGATTCACGATCGAAAACGATCATCTGGTCGATCGTCTGAATGTAATTTGGTATCAAAAAATCCGTAAATTTAATCTGTTTCAGCGACGAGATGAAAATATTAGAGGGTTT
>JAFGOE010000099.1 GCA_016926625.1 Candidatus Zhuqueibacterota bacterium | reverse complement strand
TATAATAAAAAAATGGTCGGTTGGGAAGAAATTTTGCATCCTGACATGCCGAAGAACATCGTTATTCAATCGTGGCGCGGTATCAAGTCGTTGGTCGATGCAGCTGAACAAGGCTATCAGGCGATATTGTCGAGCGGCTATTACATCGATCTGATCCAACCGACTGATTACCATTACTTAAACGATCCGTTGCCGGCCGATATTCAGCTCACCGAGGATCAGAAGATGCTCATTTTGGGAGGGGAAGCACCGATGTGGGCCGAGGTCGTTTCTCACGAGACGGTGGACTCCAGAATCTGGCCACGAACCGCGGCGATCGCAGAGAGATTCTGGTCGCCGGGATCGGTAAAGGATGTGGACGACATGTATCGCCGCCTGGAAGTCGTCAGTTTCCGACTCGAGGAGCTGGGCCTGTTACACATCAAGAATACCGATATGATGCTTCGCCGGCTGACAAACAATCACAATATAAAACCGTTAAAGACGTTCATCGGCACGATCGAACCGGTTAAGCTCTATAAACGAAATCAGTTGCGTCCCCATACACAACAATCACCGCTGACCCGAGTCGTTGATGCAGCCAAGCCCGATGCGGATGACGCCAGGAAATTTCGCAAATTAGTTGATGTGTACCTCGAATCATCAGATTCCACCACGTTATTGACGATCGAAGAATGGCTGACTAAATGGCAGGGCAATCACGCCAGGTTGGTCGAAATTATTAAAATTTCACCCATTCTGCGCGAGATTGAATCGATGTCCGAAGATCTCGCGAAGATCTCTGGCCTGGGTCTTTTCGCAGTCGTAAAAATCCGCGGACATGAGGTGCCAGCAGGCTGGTCGATCGATTCAGAAAAGCAGCTCGATCAAGCCAGAGAGCCACGAGGACAGGCAGAACTGATGGTCGTGGATGCGATAGAGAAATTAATCAAGTTTTCTAATCAATAGATAGATCCCTAACATCATTGAGCTGAAAGGGTTGATGATTTTCCCGTCGACTGCTGTTTCGGGTAATCTCATCAATCCTGATTTAGCTGGAGATAAGCATAGTTTGGATAGAACTAAATTAAAATGTCTGCTGATATTTCTATGTTTTATTTCAAATATCAGTTCAGGCCTTGCGCAGGATGATCAAGAACATCATTCAGGAAGTAAATTAAATTCGAGGATCATCCATTTCGCCGGATGCGACTGGTATGTGAGAGGCGGATTCGGTGGTCCGGGACCCAATTATTGGTCCGACAGCGACGAAAGCGTCTGGTTAGACGATGACGGTCGCTTGCATCTCAGGATTCGATACGAGGGAGCGCGATGGTATTGTGCCGAGGTCTATACCACAAAATATACGACCTATGGAGAACATCGCTTCTTGATCGAAGGCGATCCAGAATTGTTCGATAAAAACGTGGTGCTGGGACTGTTCACTTACGCGAACGATGAGGCGGAAATCGATATTGAATTTTCCAGGTGGGGTAATGCTAACTATCAACAGATCGGATCGTTTACGGTCCAGCCGTACACTATCGCGAACAATTCAAAACAATTTGCCATCGGTGAAGATCTCGTCGAAAGCACCCATTACTTTTAGTGGAATGAGAGTTACATCTTATTTGGAAGTTATCGGGGACATCACTACACCATTCCTGATCCGGCGTATAAGATTAGCGACTGGATATATTGGGGCGAATATAATCCCAGTACATCGGATCATCTCAGAACTCATATTAACCTGTGGTTATTTCAGGGTAACGCTCCAGTGAATGTAAATAACCTGGAGATAGTGATCACGGATGTGGTTCAGCCGCTGCGGACCAGCGTGAAAACAGGTGAGCAAAGTATCCCGAATTCCTCATCTCTTTCCATCAATTATCCGAATCCGTTTGTCGGCCATACCACAGTACAAACCCGATTAAATCGAGATCGTACGGTAGACATCAGGCTGTATAACCTGCTGGGTGAACACATTAAGCTGTACAGAAATCTCCCGAACCATGGTGAAATAGAGCTTAATCTGAGTGGTCTTCCCGCAGGTATGTACCTGTACGAGATTTTCGGTCAAGAATCGCATGTATCGAATTTCGGAAAGATGATGATTCTTTATTAACGGTATTTCAAAAGAGGTTTCTTATAATGAGACATCATACCCATGGGGTCAGCGTGCTGTTGTTCGTGCTAGGCATTGCATTAATCACTCAGTGCGCTCGTCAAAAAAAAGAGGCGATTAAGGAGGGTGATATCCTGGTGAAGATCGACGATAAAGTGATTACCGTCGATGAATTCATCAGGCGCGCTGAATATACCATCAGACCGCCTTATTGTCAAAGAGATAACTATATTCACAAGAAGATCGTATTGAACTCTCTTATAGCCGAGAAATTGTTAGCGCTTGAAGCGGGCAATCCCCCTGACCTGCTGCAGAACGAACAGTATAGCAACTACATTCGTGGCCGCAAGGAGCAGGTAATGCTGCAGATGTACTATCACAGAAATGCGTACGAACGGGTAGAATTAGATAGTTCTGAAATTAAGACAGCATTTAAATTGGCCGGAAGAACGTATGATGTCTCTTTCTTTAGTGTAGACGAGGCGGATAAGGCTACTTTGTTTATCGATCGGTTAAATCAGACGGATGCACGTTTCGAGGACTTGTACGAGTTTTATTTTGGTGACCGGGATATCCCTGAAAAAGAGGTCCCATGGAGCAAGGATATAAATGATCCGTTACAGCAGGCGATGTTTTCTGATCCTTTGCTTAAGGGACAGATTGTCGGTCCGGTCAATATCGAAGATGGTGATTATTTTCTGGTGATCAGGGTGAACGGCTGGGTCGACCGGCCCGCTATCACAGATACACAGATATCCGAGAGATTAAGAGACGTTACGGAAAGCTTAACGAAACAGCAGGCAATGGCAATATACAAAGAACGCGTCGCTGAGATTATGCGTGGTAAGCGACTCGAATTTTCAAACGAGACGTTTAATAGGTTGAGTGAATATCTCGCTCCATTCTATATGAAGACGGAAGAGGATAAGAAGGAGGCGTTTAACAAGCGATTCTGGGAAAATGAATTAGTAAGTGACAGTGTGATCACATCTCTTAAACAGATAATCGATGATCCGCTACTAAGGATCGACGGCGAAACATGGGATTTAAAGCGATTTTTCAGAGAAATCAGTATTCATCCTCTTGTTTTTCGCCAGCGAAATATCAGTAACCGTGATTTCCCGGCCCAATTGCGACTTGCGATCGTCGATATGGTACAAGATAAATACGTTGTTTCTGAAGCATATAAACAGGGGCTTGACCAACTTCCAACCGTGCAGCAATACACGGCGATGTGGGAGGATAATCTGTTATCGTTGTATCAGAAAAATCATTATCTGCGCACAAAGGATACGCAGGGGATGGATTATCTCGCTACGATCGAACATTATTTGAATCCTTATGTTGACTCACTGCAAATCAAATATCATGATGTGATCGGGATCAACACGGACTTGTTTGAGAACATTAATCTAACAAACATCGATATGTTTGTCGTCCAAAGGAACGTTCCTTTCCCCGTCATCGTGCCCGGTTTCCCATTGTTAACTACGGATAACACGTTGGATTATGGAAGAAAAATTTCGAATGAAAAATGAAGAGATAAGAATTATTTGAGGAGAAACGATGAGGAAGAATCTAATTTTAATCTTAATATTCGTCATGTCGATCGCCCATCTTAGATGCGACAAGGATAAAAAGAATCCGGTAGATAACGATGGTACGAAGATCGAGGAACCAGTAGGTTGGAGGCTCGTGTGGAACGATGAATTTTCCAATTCCCAAATTGACATGTCGAAATGGGAGCACGAAGTAAATGCCCATGGTGGAGGGAATAATGAGCTGCAATATTATACCGCACGGCCCGAAAATTCATTCATCGAAGATGGTGTACTGGTCATTCAGGCGCTCGAGGAGCGTTACACAGGAAGCGAAGGTACCAGAGAATATACTTCTGGCCGACTGAGAACGAAGAATAAGGGCGACTGGAAGTATGGTCGTTTTGATATTCGAGCGAAATTGCCATATGGCCAGGGAATATGGCCAGCTATATGGATGATGCCTACCGAAAGCGTTTACGGAGCCTGGGCTGCGAGCGGTGAGATCGATATCGTGGAGATGATGGGACACGAACCCAATAAGGTCTACGGTACACTGCATTATGGCGGAGGCTGGCCGAATAACGTGCACACGGGTGATTCCTATATATCGTCTTCCCTGTTATTTTCCGAAGATTATCATCTGTTCACGCTCGAGTGGGAGGAAAAATCCTTCCGATGGTATGTGGACGGAGTATTTTATCAATCGCAAACCGAATGGTATTCGCTGAACGGAGATTATCCTGCACCGTTCGATCAACTCTTTTATTTAATTCTAAACGTAGCGGTCGGAGGTAATTGGCCCGGAAATCCTGACGTAACAACAGTTTTTCCACAACAGATGAGGGTAGATTATGTACGAGTATTTGAAAAAAAATAACCTGATATTTTTCGCTTTGCTTTTTTTAATAGCAGGGTGTGCGGCGAATGAATCAGCATCGGAGAAGTTCATCCTGGTCAATCAAATCGGTTATCGACCCGAATATAATAAAAAGGCTTTCACCAATATCGATGCGGACACCTTTGAAATAGTGAATACCGAAACGGGTGAGCAGATTTATACGGGTCAATTAAAGCTGCACCATAAAGATGATCCATCCACCGGAGAGACCCTATTGATCGGTGATTTCAGTGATTTAAAGGATGCAGGTAATTACACGATTCGGATTGGACATAATCAGTCGGTGCAATTTGAAATTTCTGAGCAGCCTTACGACGATGCGTATGCGAGCGCTTTGAAGTCGTTCTATTTCCAACGATGCGGAACAGAGCTCGAAACACGTTACGCCGGTGAGTTCAGTCATCCGATATGCCATGCACAGGATGCGACATATCATGTATCGACTCATATGGACGGTGTGCGGGACATGACCGGTGGATGGCATGACGCCGGGGATTACGGAAAATATATCGTAAACGCCGGCATCACGGTGGGTACCATGCTGATGGCGTATGAACATTACCCGACGTGGTTCGGTGGTGATGACATCATGATCCCGGAGAGTGATAATTCGATCCCGGACATACTCGATGAGTGCAGATATGAGTTGGAGTGGTTCCTGAAGATGCAGCATGAGAACGGTGGAGTTCATCATAAGGTAACGCGAGAGAATTTTGCACCCTTTATCATGCCCGAAGACGATGACGCGACACGATTTATTTTCGAGATATCCTCCACGGCAACGGCTGATTACTGTGCGGTCATGGCGCTTGCATCCAGAATCTATACATCATTCGACCGTGCGTTTTCAAAAACATGCCTGGATGCGGCTCTAAAAGCGTGGCGATTTCTGGAACAGAATCCGGAAATTATTCCTGTCGGTGGCTTTAGAAATCCTGACGGTGTGAACACCGGGGGGTATGGAGACGCGACAGATCGTGATGAACGACTTTGGGCAGCGGTTGAACTATACATCACCACTGGCGCTCAGGGGTATCATGAGTATTACAGAAAGAATTATCAAGAGAACGATATAATTTCCAGGCAGATGAGCTGGCCGCAAGTCGAATGCCTGGCTCATTTATCTTATTTACATACAGATCGACAGTCGACCGATCCGAAAATCAGAGCAGAGATTGTTAACTCCCTGGTTTCATATTGTGATAAATTGGTGGAAATGCACGCTGAATCCGGATTACATGTGCTGTTGCAGGCAAATGACTACGAGTGGGGATCGAACTCCACTGTTATGAATCGCGCGATATTACTGATCGCAGCGTATGAGGAGACAGCCGACACCAACTATCTGCATGTGGCCTACGATCAATTGCACTATATTCTGGGAGTGAACATACATGGTATGACTTTTATAACCGGTGTAGGCGACCGCTATCCTCAGAATATCCATCAGCGGCAAGCGGGTGCTGATAACATCACAGAACCCATTTCTGGGTTTTTAGCCGGTGGTGCCAATGCGAAGCTTCAGGATGCGGCTCTGCGAAGGGCGTTCACTCGCGAGACCCCACCGGCGAGGAGTTATCTCGACGTGCTGGAGAGCTACGCCTCGAACGAAGTCGCAATAAACTGGAACGCACCGCTGTTGTACGTGATGGGGTATTTGAATGCAGTACGGTAGATAGGTTTGTAAGAGTCTAAAAATTACGGCCTGTTGTAAAATATGGAACGCGACTTATTCACCGAATCGTTTTATAGCTGTAAAAAAGGTTAACCTGATCGATATAGGATAAAAAAAAGTATAACGATGGGATGCCATGGAAACGTGGCATCCCATTGTTTTAATCGTTTCTAACACAACTTTTATTTTTACCAGCTTATACTTTCTTTTTATTTGATCACCAGCATTTTTTTGATGGATGTGCACTGGTTGGTCTTCAACCGGTAGAGATAGATTCCTGATGTCACCGATTTTTCAAATAGATCTTTACCATTCCATTTTTCCGCATATTGACCCGGAAATTTTTCTTCATCGACGAGCGTTTTTACCTCCTGTCCCACCAGATTATATATTTTCAGACTGACATGAGATGTCGAAGTTAATTCATAGGCAATCGATGTGAATGAATTAACGGGATTGGGATAGTTTTGAAAAAGATAGTGGCGAGTACGTCGCTCGAAATAGGAATCTCTGATATCCGTGTAAATGGGGGATCCGTGATCATAGTCCCATGCATCGAAGCGTAACGGATCGATGCTCCCAAACTGGCAACGAAGTACGGATGGATTAGAATCGACATCCAGGTTTGCGACGTGCATACGATTTAAATGGCTTTCGTTATCGAGTCCTGCAATACCAAATTTAAATTTATGACCAATACGATTGGGCGGGCCGTGCTTCCGATAGAGGCTGTCGCTGTAAATCGTAAAGTAAGTTGTAAAGATGCTGTCGTTAGCAACCGAATCAAAATGACTGCCGTCATCGTACATCCGGTGATAGAAGGAATTTACCAGCTGTGTATCCCAGGAACTTGGTGATAGCTCGACACCGCATATCGGCCCGTTAATAACAACACCTCGATCGAATATCTCAATCGGACTTACGATCTTGGATCTGTTGCCTGAATCGCAGAGTGTATCCCCTTTCAGCAATTGATAGATTGCGGGTCGTATATCACACTGGACGAGCACGGTCATGGAGTCGCCTGAAATCAAGTCGTGATTAAGAAAACATGGCGTGCGGTGCGGACTTATGAGTTCATGCTGCACATCGTTGATATCAATTTGCTCGCCGTTTAAGAGTACACTTCGAGATTCCGGGTGCATGGTATCGTAAAAGTTGTAATACGATTCCCCATAGAGGAGACCATTCTGTTGACGAAAGTACTGATAGTAAAGAGGAGTACCCAAATTGGCGTAAATGGTATCAGTCACCGAGAAGATGGTCGAATTTTCCATACGCTGCAGTGGTGTTAAATCGGATCGACTCGCCGAATTATAATATCCGAACCTGATCCACAGCGAGTCACCGATATCGAATCCATGGTTTTCAATCGCAGAGTTAAGGTCCGCGTTGACCGAGATGATGAATGTATCTGCGAAGGGTGCTGAAACGAGACAGCGGTTGTCGAACCATTTCCAATGAATTGTGGAGTCATTCTCTGGTATATCGATCATGTAATCCACCGTTGATACGTAAGGCATAAGGTACCACGGTTCTGTCGGATCATGACCCGTGTAGGACATAACCACTTTGAGCAGCAGGGAGTAGTCTCGCAAGGATTGCGGAATATGGATATGACCTTTGTAAAAAAGGTTTTCGTTGCGACTCGCGGGTTCGGCTGTCAGGGGATACGTTTTGTCCCAGTTGAAATCATCGGGCAGATAGGGTGCATCGATATAATATCCACGAATACCTACAGTGTGATGGAGAGGATCGAAGTCGTCAAATCCTGCCATATTGACTCGGAAGATTAAATCGATCTGATTGAGATGGCTGGTGAAAGGCTGCTGATATTGTATCAGCGGTTCGTTCGGGTCACCGTTTAAAAACTGGATAGGCAGTATCGTATCCGGGGAACTGCAGGATGATAGATCGAGAAGGCGGAGTCCCCTGAGCGAGGCCTCATCCGATTTTAAATCGACCTCGAGCGATTGCATTTCCCATGAATCATCGGGTCGTACGGTTTTATGGGCGGCGTTGACGTAGAATTTGTAAGCTAATTTCAAGCCCTGAGGTATGGCGAACGTCCCGGTCCAATAATCCCCATCCAGGTTAATCAAGGAAATGGTGGAATGCGCGTCCCAGTGGAGGATCGTACCGGGCGAAAGCGTATCGCTGGTCGCATCATCGTGTTCTCTGCCCTGCTCGGTGATGACGGTGCCACGAAGCTGGATGATCCCGTGTTCATTGAGTGTGTCAGGCCAGGTACAGGCATTGCAGTTAAAGGTTACGTGGATATAGTCTGAATCATTTGATCGACCGGGAGTGGGTTGGGTCTCCAAGAAGGCTTGTTTCAGGTTTTCACTGGTCTCGTCGTGTCCGGTCAAACCGTTTCCGGCGACCGCGATTTCCGGGGTTTCGATCAGATTGATGCGAGTGGCTGATGAACCGGTCTTGTGCGGTTCACCCGGAGAAATTGGGATTTGAGAGAGGATCGGTGTGTCATTTTTATATGTGGAAGACTCATGATCCGGGTCAGGTCCATCTTTCTGTAGATTCGTCTTATCCATCGCCTCGGCCATGTCACCCCACACGACGTAGTCCACATCAGACACCAGGTCTGTTTCCCCGTCCCAATAGAATAAAATGATACACTCTCCTGCGTTCGAGAGACCCGCCGATTTGCCGATGGCGCCGGGGAGTGCAGGAAGCATATTGTCGATTTGATCGGATGTGGATTTAATTTCGACATCAGGGAAAAATCCGTATGTTTGATAAAAACCTTCAGCATTCAACGCGATAACGAGGAAATCTCCGGAGCACAGTTTCAACCCATCGGGGAAACGGGCCAGGAAGTCGGACCCAAACGGTGTAAACGATGAATCAACGATGTTTACATAATCGTTATCGTTATTGCTGATGGCATCAGTAAGGAAGTAATGGTGAAGATCGATATCCTTGTCTGTGCCGTTATAGAGTTCGATAAATTCACCCAGGGTAGGTGCAACGGCGAATTCGCTGATGAGCAGATGATCTGTCGCCAGGTGTTGTGTAACGGGAGTAATACGATTGTCATTATTCGAATTAAGGTGACGATCAGTCGTTTTTCGTACTGGACTGTAAGGCTCCTGTGAAGAAACATGTACTGTCGTAAGAATCAGAATAAACGTTAATCCGCAAGCAGGTAATAACCGTCTCATGTTCAACCTCCGTTTCAGAATACAGTTTGTATGTTCCTGTTGTTGTTATAATTTGTTGGGATTTATCCGACTTCGTTCCGTCTGTTGCGGCTGGCAAGTGGGATAGAAGCAGACACCTCCTTCATGGTTCAAATTCAGGTAGACACGGATAATATGGATGATCGATTGAAGCTGGGGAATGATGGATGGTGGAATAGAAGGGTAAAAGGGAACAACGATTGATCTATTGATCAATGAAACAAAAGATGCTGAGGTAAAACCCGTTAAACCAGTAAAATTCCATCTCTATCCCCGGTCCGTATGAGATCGATCCCGATCTATGTCTATCCGTAAGACTCATCTATTTAACAGGTTTCAGATTTCTTAGATTAATATAGAGAGAAACAAAGAGAAAGTCAAGAATAAAATAAAAAAATGTGCTAAATTATCAGTTATTTCCCGAAATTGAAGATTCTAATTCAATGAGTGTATTTTCAATAGATTCTTTAAATCCTTCGTTCATTGCTTTCACGAGGTCGAGTGGTTGTTTTCGGGGCACGGGGTTTTTAATATCGATGATATCTTTCCAGAGTGTAGTACGATCATTGGATTCTATCAGTTCCAACATCAGTCGGATGTGAGCGAACCATTGCTGATCCTGGTCCCATTCTTCGAAAGCCAAAATTTTCCCGGCCAGAATGTAGTCGACCTTCACATCGGCGGGAAAGCGGATCACGTTTTGGAAGAGGTCTGAAGCGGTGATATGTTCGATCGTTTTTTCCGTGATCATTTCATCAAGCGGTGCTATCCAGCGATGATAATTATAGAATTTGCCTTCATACACGGATTCGCGATAGACTATTTTATCCTGATCGTACAGCGGAGCGATATCAAATTTCTGTACGCCGAGGATCTTATCAAATTTCGGCTGCTGATAGGAGTCCGTGTCATTAAGCTGATAGTCGAGCAGGTAATAATGGATTTCGGGCACCGAGCTGCAGTTGACGATCAGGCTGGTGATGATAATTAACAGGGCTATGTTTAGCTTCATTACGGGTCACTCCGATAAGTATAAGTAATTATTTTATTTTTCGTTCAGGTGGTGCTGATTTTCGAATCAATTGCCAGGGTTGTTCTTTGATCGAGCGACTGAATTCCTCCAGATTATTTGTGGTTTGGTTCAGGTTTTCGATAATTTCGGAAAGATGGTACCCTTTGGTTACGACGATATTGTCGACGTTCTGCATCATGCTGTCGAGGTTTTGTACAAGGTTTTTAGTGCGTACGAGCGTTTCATCGAGATTGACCAGTGATTGCGATATCGTCTCCTGATTTGATTCGACGAGTGTGTTCATACGTGAACTTAAATTGCTCAGTTCGATAGTCGCTTTATTGAGGTTATCCAAAATACTCTTCACATCGGATTGATTCTGGCTCAGCAGGGTATTAAGATTGGTGAGAATAGATTGAAGTTCCAGCCGGGTGTCCTGACCGAGCATACGTTTTAGTTCCAGAGAGGATTGGTTCACGTTTTCAGCGATCTGTCCGATAGGTTCCATCAATTGCATAATAGAGGGCACTTCTTTACAAATAAGCATACTGCCGGGGGGAAGCAGCGATGAATCGGGATGACCTGTCGATATGTTGATATGGGATTCTCCCATTATTCCGATGGAGGTTACGGTGGCGATGGAGTTCGTTTTAACAGGAATATTCTCATCCAGAGTAAGCACGAATTGAATTTTCGAGTTATCGTCTTCGCAGATGGTCATATCTTTAACAGAGCCGGCCTTCATTCCACCATAGCGAACGGTGGAGCCGATTTCGAGTCCACTAGTATAATTAAAGCGTGCCAGATACTGTTTATCGGTATTGAAGCAATCTAATCCGGATATAGCGATGAGAAAAACCAGCAATATGATGGTACTGAGGGTGATGATGATTCCTGTTTTTATTTCCTGTGGTTTATAATTCATTGACTGCGACTCCATAGAAAAACGTGTACGGTGATTATTTACTATTTCCGATGAGGGAGTTGAGATACTCCTGTTTATCGATATTTTCCGGATCCGGTATGCGGTTGAAGAACTGTGAAATCGTCTCATTGTCAGAATTTTTAAAATCATCGGGGGTACCGATGGCGATGATTTTGCCTTTATCCATGAGTGCCACACGATCTGCTATTTGGAATACAGATGCTAATTCATGGGTCACGACGACGATGGTCATCTTGAACGCCTTCTTTAATTTCATAATCAGTTGATCGATACCGACGGCGACGATCGGATCGAGGCCGGCCGAAGGTTCATCGCAGAAGAGTATATCCGGATCCATTGCTATAGCCCTGGCCAGCGCGGCACGTTTTTTCATTCCACCCGATAATTGGGCAGGCATAAAATCTTCAAATCCTGAGAGTCCCACCTGGTCTAACTTCATCCGGGTCATGATCTGAATCGTCGGTTCTTCGAGATGCGTATGCTCGCGCAAAGGCAGAGCAACATTGTCACCCACGGTCATGGAATTGAACAACGCACTGCTTTGAAACAGCATCCCGATTTTTTTCAGTGTCGGAAGACGTTGCTCTTCGTTCAAGCGGGTAATGTCGCTGCCTTTGATCAAGATCTGGCCGTCTGTGGGATGCGACAGGCCGACGATGTGTCTGAGCAATGTGCTCTTCCCGCAGCCCGAACGGCCGAGTATGGTGACCGTCTCGCCCGGATAGATCTGGAGGTTGATACCGTCTAAAATTTTACGTGAATCGTAATAGGTCACCAGATTTATTATTTCTATGATGGGTTGAGTCATCGATTTTGATCAGCCATGGTTAATCGTTTAAATAGAGCAGTATGTTCCTGAATTTTTATATTAACTGCTCGTTCATTATGTTACAACGTCGAATAGAAGAAGATCGTACAAACCAGATCGGCGACGATTATTAAAAAGATAGAGGAAACGACTGCTGCTGTCGTCGCCTTGCCCACCCCCTCGGCGCCTCCTTCGACAGAGAAACCCTGGTAACTACCTATTTGAGCGATGATGATGGCGAACACGATTGTTTTCGCGAGTCCAGTAATTAAATCCTTTAGAACGAGAGCGTTGGCGGTCTGGGTCAGGTATCGCACAAAGGAAATTTTCAAATTGAGGGTGGCCAGTGTTAATCCGCCCGCTATTCCCACAAAATCAGCGATCAGGGTCAAACAGGGCAGCATGACTAAAAGTGCGATGAGCCGTGGCACCACAAGGAATCGTACAGGATTTAGTCCCATCGTCTGTAACGCATCGATCTCTTCATAAACCTTCATAGTTCCGATCTCGGCAGCGATGGCCGAGCCGCTCCTGCCGGTCACGATGATCGCCGTCAATAAGGGGCCCATCTCTCTTGTAATGGCCACTCCGACCAGATCAGCAACGTAGATGGAAGCACCGAAGCGTTCCAACTGGTAGGCAGATTGCATGGCAAGGATCAATCCCACGAAGAAACAGATCACCACCACGATCGGAATCGAATTGAATCCGATCAGGACCATCTGATGGATGGTACTCTTCCATCGAATGCCCTTACCCTTGAACGGAGCCACGATTACCCAGTAGATAGCGTTTTCCCCTAACGCCGTCATCCGGGTGAGCCGAGAAAAGAACGAATTTGCCGACCGACCGATGTACCCTAATATATTAATTAACCTCGACATTACATACCTTCAATGCGTCCGATTCGTTATCCACGATGGTAAACACCTTGTCGAGCCGACTTAACTCGAAGACATCCTTAACAGCCCCCTGAACATGCGTGATGACCAGTTTGCCTCTATATTCATTCAAACGCTGCAGGCTTTCTACCAGAGTCGCTATACCAGAACTATCCATGTAGGACACAGATTTTAAATTAATGATTAGACCCGATACCTTTTTGGCAATATTCTCCAACAACACTTTTCTTATCTGGGGTGAAGAGTATAAATCGACATCACCTTTGATATCGACGATAATATAACGATTAATCTCCCTGGTCTCAATTTTTATCATTTATATCCCTTGGTTTCAAAAACTTAATCATCTTTAAACTATTGCCTCGTTCAACATTGGTTTCATAGGTGACCACATCCATCACGGTCTTGATCAGATGTACGCCCAAACCTCCTGGTCGAATATCGTCGAGTTGCCGCGATTTGATCTCATCGAGATTCGCTCTCTCACCCTGGTCCTCTAATATAAATTCAATACGATCTTCGAACATGACGCAGGAAATATGTATGGGCTGATGAGTCGGTCCCTTGTAAGCATGTTTAATAATATTGCTGCACGCTTCATCGACTGCCAATATGATCAGGTTCGTCTCACCTGAATTCAGATTCAATGTCTTGCAAATATATCGAATCGTCATCCGAATGATTCGCAGGTACTTTGGCTTTGCCGGAATAGTGAGTTGGATAGAATCTGTATCTGTTCGATTCATGTAACAGCACCATGTGAGCAGTGATGTTTCTACTCATTTTCTTTGTCAAGCGATGACGATGCACAGCCTGTTCGTTTAAGTAAACTAAAAGATATAATAAAACTGGATTAAAAGCAAGCGTAAAAATATGAAATGTATGAAAAATGAGTCACTTTTTTTAACAAGATGTATAAATTCGAAACATTTGTTTCACACTGTAACATATGAAAAAAATAATGTTACCATAAATTAAACAAATAAAATTAATATTAATATGTAGATAAATAATATTATAAAATAGTCAAATCGATGGCATAGAAGTTGCAAAAATCAATATCACTTAAAGTACTCTTTTTATTTCAGATAGCTACTATTGCCTTTTGTTATAAATCCTCATTTAGCCTATCAAAAAAAGGACATGATAATGAATGAAACCTGGCTTGTTGAGAACAAGTATGAGATCGTCTCGAAGATTAAACAGGGGGGATTTGGAATCGTCTATGTCGGATTCGATCAAACTTTTCAGCGACCTATCGCTATTAAAGCAGTGGAGCCGAATTTATTAAATGAAGCTAAATATGTGGATATGTTTTTAGAGGAAGCGAAAAATGCCGCAAAACTGAATCATAACAACATCGTGCATGTGTATGATCTCGTGAAAAAGGATGAAGGACAATACTACATCATCATGGAGTATATCAATGGAATCGATTTGGGTCAGTTGTTAAAGAAAGCACGAGAGAAAAATACGACTATTCCCATCAACATCGGCATATTTATTATAAAAGAAATTTGCAAAGCCCTTGAATATGCACATAACAAGAGAGATTTAATTACGAACCAGCATCTCAATCTCGTTCATCAGGATATATCCCCATCGAACATCATGATTTCTCATGAGGGACAGGTTAAACTTATCGATTTCGGCATTGCAAAACTCAAATTCTACAAGAATAACAAGTCGAGGGACAGGCAATATGTCGGTAAGTTACCCTATCTATCGCCTGAGCAATTGAACGGCGGACTCGTAAATAAGCTTACCGATATATTCTCGCTCGGTTCCGTGTTCTATGAAATACTGATGAATGAGCGACTGTTTAATCAGGAGACGAACGATGAGATCGTCGACGCCATCAGAAGGGTAAAACTCGATACCAAACGCCTGGAAAAAAATCAAATTCCTCCCCAGATCATCCAAATTTTAACTAAGATGCTACAGAAGGATCCAGCAAACAGATACCAGGGAGCCAATGGTATCTATCTCGACCTGGTAGAATATCTAATGGAACATATCCGCACCGTCGAACTATCGAACGAGTTCGCCGATTACATGAAGAAAAATTTTTCTGAACTCGTATCCGACATCTCGATCGAGAAAAGCAAGAGAAACAACGTTTACGTTCGTTCTGATGAAGTCGCTCCGCAAGATATTGAAATCGAAGAGGTCAAGAACGAGGAAATTTTAGTCGATGAACAGATCGAAAATCCGATTCCTGATGAACCGGGTACACCAGAGGAAGATGAGCAACCGATACTCGCGGAAATTACACCAGTCACTTCGGAAATAGAAGATCTCGTGGATGAGCCGACGAATTCTGCCAGCGATTCCTTTGTCGATGACATTGAACTAAATGCCTGGGACAATTTGAATCTGCTGAACTCCTCGCTTCAAGACAGACAGGATGTGGTGGCGGACGATTCCAAAGAGGATATCTTCACCGAGACAGAATTAGACAACATAAGTAAGGTTCTTGGTCGCCGTGAGGCACCCGCTACCCGGGATCAGGATCTGGACAAAGAAGATGTCCCTGAGAACGATGAAGTGACTAAGCCTGAGACGCCGCTGACCCCGGAAACGTCGCCTATGATCACACTGCCGGATGATTATGGACAGGGAGAAGATAACGAAAAGACCGTAATCGATGTCATTCGTCTCTCAGCAAAATCGCGACGAAAATCTTTACTCACGATCATGGCAGGCGCAGTGTTATCGCTTCTGGTTTTATTGGTGTTAATGGTGATGTTCAAATGGACAGATCTGGGTGTGGCCATGTACGATCGTATCTTCCCGCCGGCCATTAAGATCTATTCATCACCCCAGGGTGCCGAGGTACTATTAGATGGTAAAAAGGTAACTGGAAACACCCCATTGACCATATCAAAAATTTCTCCGGGGGTTCATCAGTTAAAATTAATTTATTCCGGATACACGCCGTTGATTCGGTCGATACAAGTGCCCAGCAGCGGCAAAATTGAAGTATCCGGTGAAACCTCACGTAAAGGATATGAACCGTACCTGTTCCGCTTCAAATCGTCGATTGAACTCAAATCCGATCCTCCGGGGGCCGTTGTCCTGTTGAATGGGATCGAACTTAAGCAGAGAACTCCTACATCCATCGATTGGGAGAACGGCCTGCCGCTAACGATCTCCATGAAACAAGATCAGTTCATCGATATCGGCGAGATCAGTCTCGATCTGGTGAACGATCAGGCGCATATCGAGGATAATCGCCTCTGGAGCGTTCAGCGAACAAGTAATGAGCACTCGCACTACTTAATCGAGGGATATTTTAAAAAATTTATCCCCGTCTCCTCGGTTCCTGAGGAGGCATGGATCTATCTGGATGATATTAAAGAACCTGTCGGAAAGACGGGCATTGTCAAATCGCTTCCGCTGTCCATCGGTTCTCACGATATCTCTTTTGTGAAAGAGAACTTCAATACGATGAAACTCAAGGTCGATGTCAATGAAAAAGGTCCGGCGTCCGTCTTCGCGGTGTTAACGCGCAACGTCCGGTTCTTTGCCAAAGATGTGACCGATCCGGAAGATAACGAGATAGGAGCCACGATCACGAGTCTCACCCGCGATGGAAACACATCCTATCTCGACCATCAAACGCCCTGTGTGATTCCGATCGCACCCTATGATTACAACGCACTGGTACAGAAGAACGGGTACAAAGATACGAACGTGTTTATCAATTCCACGACGCGAGAGGTGATCGTACGCATGGAGCCAGTCAGCGCCAATGTGGAGGTATTTGTATTTGAAGGAACGACAGATTTACCCATGCAGGGCGCACAGATCTATTTTCGACGAATCGATCAGCATTCAGCTCAGGAGATTTTGTTCGGAGTAACAGATGATTATGGGCGATGTAAAAACAACATCGAGTACGGTGATTACGTCTTTCGTGTGATCAAAGATGGATATGTCGAAAGTAGCACCACCTTTGATACGAATGAGGGCAAGCGACTGGAATTTCAATTAACCAACCAATAAAAAAGAAGCGGAGATGTAAACTATGCCAAAAATCGTTGTCAAAAAGAAAGCGGAAGTATCTAATGAGTATCCGATCAAAGCGTTTCAGACCAAGATTACCATTGGATCCGAGGGGGACAACGATCTGATTATTAGCGATAATAAAGTGTCATTCCATCATCTGATGATCGAAAGGCAAGGAACAAAATTTTACATCACGGATCGAGGGAGCGCGTTTGGTACAATGCTCAACGGAGTGAAGCTTGAAGGCAAAAAACGGTTGAGCAGTGGTGATGAAATTAAAATCGGCGAGCATGTGTTACTGTTCGAAAACATCTTGTTCGAAAAGGACGTGGATAGGCCGGTATCACCGACCGAATCGATTGAAGAAGAAGAGCGCACCGGTGTAGAATCAACAAAAAGTGCTAATAAAAAATATTCTTCAAAAGACGAGCCGGACAATTCTATCCCCAAGACAGATGCTACGATTACCACCTATTCGTTGCTCGTAATATACGGTCCTTACACCGGAAAGAAATATCGTCTGAATCAGGGAATGACCCGCATCGGAAGAGACAGCACGCTTAACGATATCGTCATCAGAAAGAATAGAAAAGGTGAGGTTGACCACAGCATCTCACGACGGCATGCCACCATTATCTATGAGGATGGAGATTACTACATTTTCGATAAACGGAGTAAAACACGAACCTGCGTCAACGGGCAATTGTTAAATGAGGACGTGGTCATAAAATTGAAACCCATGGATGAGATTGAGATCATCAGTGATCAGGAAAATACCATTTTCCGTTTTTTACCTGACCGGGTCGTTGACCATTCCGCGCCGAAATATAATACCGACTGGTTAGTCCGTAATTCATCATACCTCGTAAGATCCTTATCTTTTCTGATCATCATCGCCGCATTGATCGGATCGTATGTTTTGTGGCAGGATATCTCTCGAATGATTCAAAAACCATCTCCGCTGAAATTTGAGAGTCAGTTGTGGAAAAGCAATGAAACTGTCGCAGAACCCTATCGTCAACCCGAGGAAATTGCCAGGTACGCGCACATGCTGACCCCAGCCATCGGTGATCTCAATGGTGATAAGGTCAATGATCTTCTCTTTTGTGACAAGACCGGTTATCTACATTCGGTTGATGGTAAGACGAAGGGATCCATTTGGGATCAAGATCTAAGTTATCGCATAGCGTTCCCAAACCAATTGGTCATTACGGATCTAAACGGTGACGGAGCACACGATGTGATACTACCTTCATTTAGTTCCATTATCTACGCTATCGATGGTCGGACAGGATATGAGATCTGGAACAGTGGTCTAATCAGCGGAGAGTTCGCCAGTTCGCCCGCTATCGGGGACCTGGATGGAAACGGTTTGAAAGACATCGTCTTTTGCACTAAACAGGGTGAATTATTTGTCGGACTGTCGACCTATAAATCACCTGGCTGGATCAGGTTGTCGCTTGACAGTGAAACCAATTGCCTCCCTTTGATCGGGGATATCGATGGCGATGCTTTACCTGAAGCCATTATCGGGACCGATAACGGGATAATATTTATCTATGATGGCGTTTCCAATGAATTCAAATATGTGATCAATGTTAATGAAGAGCTGCAGAAAGCTAAAGGCACTTACTTCGAAGATCACAAAATTAGAGGTCATCTGTCCATGGGTGATCTTAACGATGACGGAGTCAACGATCTAGTCGTTATCACCGATAAGGGTACCATATTAACGATCGCAGGAAAAACTTATCAGCGTATATGGTACGATGAGATAGTGAGCTCGGATCCGTTTACTGTGAACGCGTATATGCGTTCCGCGGTAGGCGATGTGAACGGTGATGGCAAAATGGAAGTGGTCGTCATTACGTGTGAAAATTCCGTCGTAGCATATCGGGGTGTGGGACAGGCGGACGATAAGGGCTCGGTGCTATGGAAGTTTACGCCTGAGACGTACGATAATTTGTTATCACCACCGGTATTAGCAGATATGAATAAAGACGGGTCCCTGGACGTCGTCACCGTTGGTATTTTCGGCGGTATTTATGTGTTGGATGGAACGAACGGAGAGTCCCTGTACAACGAAAGCAAATCGGTGGACATCGATAATGCGTCGGTCAGTATTCCTCTGATCGCCGATATGAACGGCGACCGAACTTTGGATCTGGTCGTGCGCGATGTAAGAGACCAATTCTTTCTGTTGTCCTCAAATTCGATTGTCGAAAAGAATTGCCTCTTGTGGCCACAAATACATGGTGATGCGAACCATGGAGCAGCGTTAAAGCTGGAAAAAGCGAATGTCACCTGGTATACCCTGTTACTATTATTGTTCGCGATGGTGATCATCGGACTGCTTTCCCTGAATTATTATGTTTATCAAAAACGCAAACGAATATTCCAGACATAATCACTAATTGAGACAAAGATCTGCCTATGAAGCTTGAGATGATTGCTGTCAGTGATACTGGTAATCAACGGAAGATAAATGAAGATTACTACGGACTTTATGAAGACGAAAAGCTGGCGTTATTATGTGACGGTATGGGAGGACACAATGCAGGTTTTAAGGCCAGCGAACTCGCTGTGTCCGCTATCTATCATTTTTATCACAATTTAGAACAGCATGAGTACCAGGATGTAACACAGGACTTGCGATCTGATTACCCGGATATCGCCCATCGCCTGATCTGCGCGATCCGTCTGGCCAATCGCCATATTTATCAAACCCAAATCGATGATGAAAACGCGAGAGGGATGGGTACCACGATCGCTTCATTGGCGTTTCAAGGCAATTTGGCCTGCCTGGGTCACGTGGGTGACAGCCGCATCTATCGGTTCCGGGATGGAAATCTTGAGTGCCTCACTCAGGACCATTCATTGCTAAATGAGCTGATTCAGGATCAGGAGATCAGGGCAGAGGACGCCTATAAATTTAAAAATAAAAATGTCATCACACGCGCACTGGGCCTGAACGATACAGTCAAGATCGATCTGTTTATCGACGAAGTAAGGCAAGGCGACTTGTTTCTGCTGTGCAGCGATGGTCTGGTTTCCGCTGTCGCGGATGCTGAGATCGGAACGATTATTTCCGAAAACATCGATGATCTCGACTATATGGCCAATGCACTTTTAAATCAATCGCTAATCCGTGATGGTTCTGATAACATCACCATTATCCTCATCCGGGTGGCTGCTGTCGATAGTTTACCGCGCTTTGAAAATTACCTTGCGGGGACGGTCATTTGTGATGATACAATGACCAAACGCAACATCGAAATGCTTCTCAAAGATCATGGCTACAAAGGTTTTCACGGAAATGTACTTCATGAAGTATATGAAAAATTGGTAAAAAATCCGATCTTCAAATATATCCTGTTCGTAGCGATAGCCATGCTGTTCGTATTATTGTTACGCGGTATTTTCACGCAAACTCAGTCGATTCCATATGTCAACGAGGTCTCTGGCGAGGTCTCTGGCGAGGTCTCTGGCGAGGTCTCTAATGAGGTCTCTGAAGAGGACTCTGTTTCGATTCTTACGGATCCGGAAGTGACTCATGGATCCTATCTTGACTTTGGAGACAACATGGTCATGATCCCGCAGAGGGATTCTGTTGAGAATCAAACATTTCCTGAGGTGACAGAGAAAAAGGGACAGAATGCGCTGAAAGAGCACAAATTGCGAGTTAAACTGCAGGCAAATCAAGGTATCGTCTACCTGGTCGGATTTAGAAAATTGAGGCGTTATGAAACCTTCGTAGTCATCTTAGATGATCGCAACATAGGCAAACTGACCAGGTTCATCGAGACCGGGATAAAACTGAATCCGGGTCGCCACCAGATTACCGTTCGTGATCCGCGCGGAAATATCGTCCATTCGCAAACCATCTGGATATCAGCGGGCGACATCAAGGCGATTGAGGCCAGATGATGCTGCCTGGCTTATTGTCCCGAATCCGCTCTGCTGTTAGACCATGTTTGTAAATAATTTCATAAAGCGATGTATGGCAAACGAGGTTTTATAACTGCTAATTCATTCGAAGACGGAAAATTGAATAATGATCGAATCAAAGAATAATATCGAAACGATTGTTGAACTGCTGATTAAATTGGGTGATCTCTATCTGGATGATGGTAATGTCGATCAGGGAATTCAAAAATATGAAGAAGCACTCGCCTTAAGCAATGACGATGAGCAGATATTATCCAAGCTAGGTGATGCGTACGCCACCAGAGGGGATTATAATGCGAACGCGATCACTATCTTTAGGAAAATTTTAGAAAAACAACCCGATAATAAACGCATCTGTCTGCTGCTGAGTGAAGTCTATTTACGCAATAAACAATTTGATGAAGAAGCTAAAGAGATTTATGTCAACGCATTAAATTATTACCCTCATAACCACATCGAGCTATCCTGTGCATTAATTCATTACCTGTTCAAGAATCACGCGTTTGATGTATTTGAATCGATAACGGATCAGGATCTATTCCCCGGGTTTCAGAGCGACTTATTAATCCCGTATTATCTTTCGATCGGATGGCTCTACGAGGCATACAAGCAGGTGTCGAATATATACAAGTTTATCATCTACAAGAAATATAATTCCATTGCTCATAAATATTTTGTCATCAATTACCTGAAGTATTTTACAGAAAAACATGAGGCGATACAGGAATTCTATGTCGAATTGGAAGATCTGCAGCTATGCCATAGCTATCTTAAATCGGTGAAGCAGTTCGATCATCTGGAAGATATCTATCTTTATCTCGCCGTAAAGCAGATCCTGAGAAGTAATTTTGTCGACGATGTCATCTGCGAAGATCAATCAGTCTCCGAATATGAACTGTTTCTGAACGACAATTCATCATCCAATATTTGGGATATCGCTCTCAATAAGACATTGAAGATCGACACATCCTTTGATTTTTCAGAAGAGATCTGGTTTCGTGTTAAAAATAATAAGGCAAATGACGAGACACACAGAGAATTAGATCTCAACCATCAGGACGATTTGGAACTGGAAGACGTTTCCTCCCTCATGTTCATCCAAATTATGAATTTTGAAGAGGTAAAGCAGAACCCGGACAGATACAATGTGATGAAAGCGTTCGATGCGCACATTCAGGACAATTTTGATGCTGCTGTGGTGAAGTACATCAAACGCGTCAACGATGGGTATCTCGTGCTCGGTCGTCACCCTTTTAAGTTAATTGATACGACCATCTCGTTTTCAAAAAAATATAGTTACGGAGAAAACACGCCGATCCAGTTTTTCATCGGATTACATACTAAAGACCAACAGTGCGATATACTGGATGAACTCAATGTATTATTCGAGCTACAACAATTGCACCGATCACTTCTGCACACAACGGCCCAGTCGTTTGACAGCAATAAGATTATCACGAGTGAAGACATCCTGAAGAACCTGAACGGCCAATTCATTCCCAAGAAAGATTTTGCAAGTATCTCGCCCCTGTTCAGGGATAATGACTTGAAAATATTCGAAATTATATGGCATGATCCGGTCGATATGATACGCTATCGGGACATTCAAAAAATAGGAAGGTTCAAGCTGGTCAAAGAGTTGAGTACCAATGAACTGTTTACGACATTTCTGGCAGTCGATACATATCTCGACAGATTATTGATCCTGAAAATTCTTAACATCTATGCGTCGAATAGAGAGAACGATTCAGGATGTATTGAAGTCATCAAAAAAACAGCAGCCTATGGGCGATTCAATGATGATAGCATCGCTATCATCTATGATATAGGCCGGTCTGATGGTTATACCTATATCGCCAGAGAGTACATCGAGTCGGATACACTGGGTAACTGGGCTGATTTGGAGTTAAATCGCGGCTGGCATGAATCTGTGAAGATTATGCTGTGTATTGTCGAGGCGTTGATGTATCTTCACAAACG